>JBGPLJ010000278.1:0-4922 GCA_041486385.1 Steroidobacteraceae bacterium | reverse complement strand
GGTGGAAGACGTGCTGTCGGAGATCCGCCGCTGCGCGGCCGCCAACCAGCGCGTGCTCATCACGACGCTGACGAAGCGCATGGCGGAAGACCTGACCGAGTATCTCCACGAACACGGTGTGCGTGTGCGCTACCTGCACTCCGATGTCGAAACGGTGGAGCGGGTCGAGATCATCCGCGACCTGCGGCTCGGCAAGTTCGATGTGCTCGTCGGCATCAATCTGCTGCGCGAAGGGCTCGACATGCCCGAGGTGGCGCTCGTCGCCATACTTGATGCCGACAAGGAAGGGTTCCTGCGATCCGACAATTCGCTCATCCAGACAATCGGACGAGCGGCGCGCAATATCGATGGCCGCGCGATTCTGTACGCCGACAAGGTGACGCGTTCGATGCAACGGGCCATGGATGAAACGGACCGCCGCCGGACCCGGCAGATCGAGTACAACAAGGAGCACGGGATCACGCCCCGCGGTATCGTCAAGAACGTCATGGACATCATGGAAGGGGCGCGCAGCAACGCCGCGGAGAAGGAGCGCAAGGTCGCCGAAGAGGCGCTCGAATACGGCAATGTCCCGCCCGAGCAGATCATCAAACGCATCAAGAAGCTCGAGCAGGAGATGTTCCGGCTCGCGCGCAATCTCGAATTTGAGGAGGCCGCGCAGCTGCGCGATCAGATTGCACGCATGCGCAAGGCCGGGCTGGGTTTGGGTGATCAGCTGGCGAGCTGACGCCATCTTCGGTATCTTTGGCGACCCTTTTTTGCAGGCGCGTAGCTCAGTGGTAGAGCATCACCTTGACATGGTGGTGGTCGCTGGTTCGATCCCAGCCGCGCCTACCAGTTTTCTGCCGCAATAAGTCCGCAATAACTCGATGCCCATCATCACGCTGCCCGACGGCAGCCAGAAGAAATTTGACGCGCCTGTTACGGTCGACGCGGTGGCGGCGAGCATCGGCGCGGGCCTGCGCAAGGCGGCGCTCGCGGGCAGCGTTGACGGGCGGCTGGTCGATTGCAGCTATCCGATTGCGAGCGACGCGAAGCTTCGTATCATTACGGCGAAGGACCCCGAGGGCCTCGAAATCCTGCGCCACTCGACTGCGCACCTGCTGGCAAACGCCGTGCAGGAGCTCTATCCGGATGCGCAGGTGACCATCGGCCCGGTGATCGAGGACGGCTTCTACTACGACTTCGCCTACAAGCGTCCTTTCACGCCGGAGGATCTTGCCGCCATCGAAAGGCGCATGGGCGAGATCGTCGCCAAGGATCTGCCGGTGCAGCGGAAGGTCATGGCGCGCGATGAGGCGGTCGCTTTCTTCAAGAGCATCGGCGAGTACTACAAGGCGGAGATCATTGGCGCCATCCCGGCCGATGAGGACATCAGCCTTTACGGGCAGGGCACCTGGATCGATCTGTGCCGTGGGCCGCATGTGCCTTCGACGGGCAAGCTCAAGGCCTTCAAGCTCATGAAAGTCGCCGGCGCGTACTGGCGCGGCGACTCGCGCAACGAGATGCTGCAGCGGATCTACGGCACAGCCTGGCCGGACGAGAAGCAGCTCGCCGACTATCTGCACCGGATCGAGGAAGCCGAGAAGCGTGATCATCGCCGCGCCGGCAAGGAGCAGGATCTCTTCCATTTCCAGGAGGAAGCGCCGGGCGCGGTCTTCTGGCATCCGAAGGGCTGGACGCTCTTTCAGAATCTCATCGCCTTCATGCGTGAACGCCAGCACGCAGCCGGCTACGTCGAGATCAATACGCCCGAACTCATGGACGCCTCGCTCTGGCAGCAGTCCGGGCATCTCGAGAAGTTCGGCGAGAGCATGTATCTCACGCAGACGCCGGATGAGCGCACGTACGCGATCAAGCCGATGAACTGCCCCGGTCACGTGCAGGTGTTTCGCCAGGGCCTGCGCAGCTATCGTGAGCTGCCGCTGCGCCTATGCGAGTTCGGCAAAGTCCATCGCTACGAACCGTCCGGCGCGCTCCATGGGCTGATGCGGGTGCGCGCATTCACGCAGGACGATGCGCACGTCTTTTGCACCCATGAGCAGATCACCGACGAAACCGTGCGCGGGATCCAGCTGATCCTCGGCATCTACAAGGATTTCGGCTTCGACGACGTCCGCATCAAGTTCTCGGATCGGCCACCGCGCCGCGTCGGGAGCGATGAGGTCTGGGACCGGTCAGAAGCGGCGCTCATGACGGCCTGCACGGTCGCCGGGGTCGAATACACCCTCAATCCGGGCGAGGGCGCCTTCTATGGCCCGAAGCTCGAGTTCGTGCTGCGTGACGCAATCGGCCGCGACTGGCAATGCGGGACGTGGCAGGTGGATCTCAATCTGCCCGAGCGCCTGGGTGCGAGCTACATCGCCGAGGACAGCCAGAAGCACATCCCTGTGATGCTCCATCGCGCCATATTCGGGTCGCTCGAGCGCTTTCTCGGGATTCTGCTCGAGCATTACGCGGGCCGTTTGCCCCTCTGGCTCGCGCCGGTGCAGGCGGTTCTGCTCAACATTACCGACCGCCAGGGCCCGTATCTGCAGGATTGCGCTGAAATCCTTAGAAAACAGGGGCTTCGGGTCGATCTCGACTTGAGAAACGAAAAACTTGGCTATAAGATTCGCGAGCACACGTTGCAGAGGATTCCCTATCTTCTGGTAGCGGGTGACAAGGAAGTCGAATCGAAGTCTCTCGCGGTACGCACCCTGACAGGCAAAGACCTCGGGGCGATACCGCTTGAGTCACTGGTTGCGCGGCTCACAGGTGAAGTGGCAAGCCGCGGACTAACGAGAGTGGAGGACTAGGTTATAGCGACATCAAGCAAGCGCGTGCGGCGCAACGACGAGATTTCCGCCCCGATGCTCCGGGTCATCGATGCTAATGGAGCACAGGCGGGAGTGATGACTCGCGCCGAGGCGCTGCAAATGGCCCTCACTGCGGAGCTCGATCTCGTTGAAGTATCGCCGACTGCCGAGCCCCCGGTTGTCCGGGTGATGGATTACGGCAAATTCCTGTTCGAACAGAACAAGAAGGCGCACTCGGCGAAGCGCAAGCAGAAAGTCATCCACATCAAGGAAGTAAAGTTTCGTCCCGGAACGGAAGAAGGCGACTACCAGGTGAAGTTGAGGAACCTGACGCGCTTTCTGACGGAAGGGGACAAGGCCAAGATAACTTTGCGTTATCGCGGCCGTGAGTTGGTGCACCAGGAAATCGGCCGCAGGCTCCTCGATCGGATCGTCGGCGATCTCGCCCCCCACGGGCAGATCGAACAGCATCCGATGATGGAGGGCAAGCAGCTGATCATGGTGATAGCACCAAAGAAGAAGTAACCGCAGGACCCAACGGGCTTCGGCCCGCAAAGTTTTGCGATTCGCCTGCAAGCGGCACCGCGTAAGCGGAGCCAGTGAGCAGGGCCACAATTGAGGAGTGATGTCATGCCCAAGTTGAAGACCAACCGGGCTGCGTCGAAGCGTTTTCGCAAGACTGCGAAAGGTTTCAAGCGCGGCACGGCCTACCGCCGACACAACCTCGGTCACAAGACTCAGAAGCGCAAGCGTCAGCTGCGCGGCCCTCACATGGTCCACGCGACCGATGTGGGCCGTTTGAAGCAGTTGCTGCCGCACGCCTGATAGTCCCAACACCCGAGGAGATCTAAGTCATGGCACGAGTCAAACGCGGCGTTACCGCCGGTAAACGCCACAAGAAGATCCTTGGCAAAGCCAAGGGCTACTACAACGCGCGGCGCAAGGTATTCCGCACCGCCAAGCAGGCCGTCATCAAGGCGGGCCAATACGCCTACGCCGGCCGGCGCATCAAGAAGCGCGACTATCGGGCGCTGTGGATTGCGCGCATCAACGCCGCAGCCCGCGTGCACGGCCTGTCCTACAGCCGCCTGATCGACGGACTGAAGAAGGCGGGAATCGGGGTGGACCGCAAGATACTCGCCGACATCGCGATGCACGACGCAGCCGCGTTTGGCGCGATTGCGGAGAAGGCAAAGACGGCCGCAGCCGCCGCCTGAAGCGGGGCGGCACGTGCAGTCGATCGACTCCCTTATTGCGAGCGCTACGCGCGAGATCGAGAACGCGGCCAGCCTGGCCGATCTCGATCAGGTGCGCGTGCGCCTGCTCGGCAAGAAAGGACTCATCACCGAGCAGCTGAAGTCGCTCGGGGGTCTTGCGCAGGCCGAGCGGGCCGCCGCCGGCCAGCGGATCAATCAGGCGAAGGAAGCGGTAGCCGCGGCTATAGAGGCCCGTAAATCGGTGCTCGAGAGCGCATCGGTCGCGGCAGCGCTCGAGAGCGGAAAGATCGACGTCACGGTTCCCGGCCGCGGCCAGGGGCAGGGCGGATTTCACCCGGTGAGCAAGGTGCGCCACCGCATGGAAGAGATCTTCGGCGGCGCCGGCTTTGAGGTGGTCGAAGGACCGGAAGTGGAAGATGAGTTCCACAACTTCGAAGCGCTCAACATTCCCGCGCTGCATCCGGCGCGCGCGATGTATGACACGTTCTATCTGCCCGGCGGCCTGCTGTTGCGCACGCATACCTCGCCAGTGCAGGTGCGCGTGATGCAGGAGCGTTCGCCACCGTTTCGGATCATTGCGCCCGGCCGCGTCTATCGCTGCGACTCGGATATGACGCACACGCCGATGTTCCATCAGATCGAAGGCCTCGTGGTGGACGAGGGCATCAGTCTCGCCAATCTGAAATCGCTCCTGCATCAGTTCATGGAGCAGTTCTTCGAACGCAAGCTCCGCATGCGCTTCCGGCCCTCGTACTTTCCATTCACGGAACCGTCGGCCGAAGTCGATATTCGCTGCTTTTTGTGCGGCGGCAAAGGGTGCACCCTGTGCAAGTATGAAGGGTGGCTGGAAATCCTGGGATGCGGCATGATCGACCCCAATGTTTTCAAGGCGGTCGGATACGATAAT
>JBGPLJ010000277.1:0-4942 GCA_041486385.1 Steroidobacteraceae bacterium | reverse complement strand
GTCATCGAATACGAGCTGTCCTGCGCGCCGCGCAATGCCGAGCTTGTGCCAGATTGCATCGAGGTCGATGGGCTTGGCGTTCGTGCTGTGCTCATGATAGAGAGTCATCAGTACATTGGTGCCGGTGGCGCCGTCCGCGATCGCAAGTACCTTTTCAATCGGCCAATCGCCCGTGTTGCCTCCGGCCACGCGCAGCACTTCGCGCAAAGCGTCTTGCAGGCCTTTGCGATTGCCCGTGCGCTCGCGAATCATCACATCCGCCTGGAGACAAAAGAGCGCCCCGCCCCAGTACGTGCGGCCCCAGGTGTGCGTGCGATCAAGGCCTTGATCGCCAGCGCGCGGCTCCCCTTTCGGCATGTCATCGACGAGTCCGCCCCAGAATTCCGCCGGCGTCTCATTGCCAGCCTGGGTGCGTGCAACACCCTCGACGTAAACCGCGAGTCCCTCCGCAAGCCACGCGTGCTCGTTGCCGATTTCCGGAAACGCGAGGTGAATCAATTCGTGCACGAGCACCCAGTCGTCATCGAGCTGAGCGCGCGTCGTTGCGCGGCCGACCGAGATATTGATGAAAGGAGAATCAGAAGAGTATTCGCGACCACCGTGCACGCCTGCCTCACCGCCCTGGCGAATGACGAGCCGGACCGACTTCACCGGAAAGTGGCCGTAGAAATCGCGCACGATGCGAGCGCGCCGGCCCACCCAGTCCGCGAGGTCATCGAGGCTTACGGCGAAATCGGCGGCGCTGAAGCGCACGACAATACGGCTGTCATCGACCGCGACCACGCGCTCGAGAATCGACGGCTCGCTTGCGGTCGCCGCGCTTGCGTCCGCCGCTCCCAGCACAACAAGGAATGCCACGAGTCCGAAGCAGCAGCCGCGGTGGCCCGCTTCACGCTGACGTGCGGGCTCAGTCTTCCTCGCGCCGGCCACGCTTCGCACGACGTTCGCCTTCATTGCGCGGACGGCTGACACCGCCCTGGTCGCTCGAGCGACGCGGCGTGGAGCGGCGATCCTTGTGGTGCCGGTAGGCGCATTTGCAGCTGGCGGGCGACGTGCACTCCTTGAGCGGCAGGCGCGGAGCGTCCTTCGAGAGGAATCGCTGTTTGCCGAGCGCAATTGCCGCGGCACAGGCGCCGGGCCCGGCCGCCACATGGACGGCATGCCACGTCGGGTTGGGCGGGGGCTTCTTGGTCTTGTCGACGGCCTTTGCCATGGCCTACAAAGTACCGTCATCGGTGCGTCACGGCAACGCCTTACGCGAATCGCGGCACCCGGCACAGTGCCGCTTGCCATAACGTAATCCTCAGGGCGGCGCCATCAGGGTCTTCAGAAAGCGGTAGAAGAAATCGACGGACCGGTAGAACGGCTCGACCCCGACGCGCTCGTCCTGGCCGTGCGTGCGGTCGTCATCAGTCTCGATCGCTTGTCCGCTGACGAGATAGGTAGGGATGCCGAGGCCACTCACGTACACGGCATCGGTGGCGCCGACGCCCATGGTCGGAATGACGGGGGTTCCCGGCCACATCTGCCCGGCGACTTTTTCAACGGACTTGACGACGTCGGCGCGCAGCGCCGGCGTCACGAGCGCGTGCTTCGATTCGGCGGTCTCGTGGACGATTCCATTACTGTCGATGTAGCGCACGACAATGCTCGGATCAGCCAGCACTTCAATGAGGGTCTGCCGTGTCGCCTCCGCCGTGTGTCCGGGAAGGATTCTGCAGTTGACAATCGCCCGCGCCATCTGCGGCAAAGCATTGTTGGCGTGGCCGCCTTCGAGGCGCGTTGCGACACAGGTGGTGTGCGTTTGCGCGTGATCCATGCGGTCCTGGGAGAGCCGCGCGATCGCGGCCGGCTGTGGCGGTGTTTGCAGCATGGCCTTGATGTCTGCGGCGCGCTCAGGCGTCGTGACAGCAATCTGCTTCGAGTAATACGCGCGCGTGACATCGCTCAACTCGAAGGGAAACTCGTAGTGCGCGAGCCGATTGAGCCCGGTCGCCAGGTGATGGATGGCGTTGTCCGGCACGGGAATCGAGCTGTGCCCGCCTGGGCTCGTGACCGTGAGCTGGAAGTCGGCGTAGGTTTTCTCCGACGCCATGATCTGCACACGCAGGGGTTTGCCGTGATCCGTATAGACGCCGAAGTCGTCCTGGTTGATCGCGAATTCCGCATCGATGAGCTCACGGCGATTCTGCACCAGCCACTCGATGCCATTCGCGAGTCCGCTTTCTTCGCCCGCGGTGAGAGCCAGAATGATGTCGCGGTCCGGCCGATAGCCTTCCTGCTTCATGCGAATGAGGGTGACGACCGCGGCGGTATCGGAATTCTTCATGTCCTGCGTGCCGCGCCCGTAATAGAAACCCTCCTTCTCGATGAACTGGTAAGGATCGGTATGCCAGTCCTCACGCCGCGCCTCGACTACATCGAGATGGCCAATGACGAGCACGGGCTTACGCTTGCCGGTGCCGTGCAAGCGCACCACGAGATTCTGCGTGCGATCCGTCGCGCCCAGGATGTGAATGTCGCTCTCCGGAAAACCGGCATCACGAAAGCGCTGTGCCATGGCCAGCGACGCGGCCGTCACGTTGCCGACGGAGTCCGCCGTGTTGATCTCGATCAGCTGCTTGAAGATATCGTGCGCGAGCTGACGAGTCGGCGCGTCGATATCGGCACGCGCTGCGCTCGCCGCCAGCACGCCGGCGGCTGCTACCAGGAATGCGCGCCGCACTACTTGACCTTGCCCTGGTAGGCGATTACTGCCTTGAGGAAGGGATAGTAGAAGTCGACTCCACGATTGAAGTCCTCGATGCCGAGACGCTCGTCCTTGCCGTGTTGCCGCATGTTGTCGCGGTCGACAGCGACACCGTTCACCTCATATGTCGAAAGTCCTGCCTGGCTCGCGTAGACGGCGTCCGACGCGCCGGTCGCCATCGACGGCACGATGGGAACGCCAGGCCACATCACGCCCGCGACTTTCTCGAGCGCATCCATCACGTCGGGACGCAGAGCCGGCATGGCCATGCCATGCTTCGCTTCGGCGTTATCGAAGATCTGGCCGTTCTCGCCCACGTAGCGCACGACGATCTTCGAATCCGCCAGCACCGTGATCAGTGTCTGCCGCGTTTCCTCGGCGCTGTGGCCGGGGAGAATCCGGCAATTCACGTTCGCGCGCGCCATCTGCGGCAGGGCATTGTTGGCGTGACCTCCCTCCAGGCGCGTCGCGACGCAGGTGGTGCGGATCATGGCGTTGTCAATCCGGTCCTTGGAGAGACGCTCGATTGCGGCAGCATCGGGTGGAGTCGCCAGCATTGCCTTGATGTCGGCCGCACGCTCGGGCGTAGTGCCTGCGGCCGTGCGCTCATAGTAGGCACGCGTAACGTCGTTCAACTCGAATGGGAATTGGTAGTGCGCCAGGCGCTCGAGTCCCGCAGTAAGTTCATAGATGGCATTGTCGGGCACGGGAATCGAGCTGTGGCCACCAGGATTGGTCGCCGTCAGCTGGAAATCCGCGTACACCTTTTCCGTCGCTCCGACGCGGACGTAGACGGCCTTGCCGCTCTCCTTCATCACATCGGAGCCGTCGTGATTCAGCACGAACTCGGCGTCGATGAGATCGCGCTGATTCCTGCCGAGCCAGGCGACGCCGTTGTTGAGACCGCTCTCTTCGCCCGCGGTCATGGCCAGAATTATGTCGCGATCCGGACGGTAGCCTTCCTTCTTCAGGCGAATGAGCGTTGCGACCATGATCGCGTCGCCATCTTTCATATCCTGCGTGCCACGGCCGTAGTAGAAGCCGTCTTTGACGACGAACTGGTAGGGATCGGTCGTCCAGTCCTCGCGTCGGGCTTCAACCACATCGAGGTGACCGATGAGGAGGATGGGCTTGCGCTTGCCGGTGCCGCGCAGTCGCACAACGAGATTCCTCGTCTTGTCAGTGGCGCCGACAAGGTGGATATCGGATTCAGGGAATCCCGCATCCCGAAAGCGCTGCGCCATGGCTTCGGAGGCCGCCGTGACGCTCCCCACCGAGTCGGCGGTATTGATCTCGATCAGCTGCTTGTAAATATCGAGCGCGAGCTGGCGTGTGGCGGGATCGGGCCTGACGTCAGCCTTGACGTCGGCAAGTACGGCGCGGCCGCACATGAGCGCAAGGATTACAACGGCGATGACTCTGTGGATCACTTTGAAACTCCGCGTTATGGGACGAGAGATTATCACTACTGCGTTATGTGCTCCGGGGTGTTGATTGGAGCGGTGCGTTGCGATAGCGTTCGCGGTCCGTTTTGCGGGCCGCGGCCCAGTCAAGAATTCTTCCGGAGGCTTTCTTCATGCGGATTGCAGCGATTGCCATGATTTCGGGCGTTCTGTTCGGTTGGTCCCTGCAGGCATCGGCCTACGCCGAACTAGCGGTATCTCCCGACACCACTTCCAGCGCGGCCAAGGCTCCGGCTGCTACCAGCCCCGCGACAGGCAGCGCGCCTGCGCCGGCGGAGCATGCCACTGAGGCAGCAGCTGAAGCCAAGAGTACAGCCAGCGACGAAGCGAGTGAGGCACAAACGGCTGAGGAAAAGGCAAAGCAGGAAAAGGCCGAGCTCGTCCTCTTCAGGAGGCTTGGCTACTATCAGAGAACCGTGAAGGGTAAGACGCGGTATTGCAAAACGGAGCACGTATCCGGATCACGGCTCGAATCAACGACCACCTGCCAGAGCGCCGAGCAGATCAGGGCGATGCTGCAGGCGCAGAAGTAGACGTCGAGAAGATCCCCTCACCCTAACCCTCTCCCCTTGAAAGGGGAGAGGGAATGGAAGCGGTTACCAGGTGTAGCGGACCCGGTAGCGGACTGTGGCTTCGCCGTCCTTCGCGATCGTCACCGGAAAATAGATGGTCCGCGCGTCTTCCTTGTCGTAGTCCTGCGATTTCTTGATGATCTTCCAGTTGCTCCAGC
>JBGPLJ010000276.1:0-4950 GCA_041486385.1 Steroidobacteraceae bacterium | reverse complement strand
CGAAGCCGTTGTCCTCGAGGACCGGCATGCGTTGATTGGGATTGAGCGTTTTGAAATCGGGCAGGCGCTGCGCTCCGCTACCCAGATCGACGATGCTGGTCTCGTAGCTGAGCCCGAGGTGATTCGCAACCGCGAGCACCTTGAATGCGCGTGGCGAGGGTGGAAACACGTGTAGTTTCATTGCCGGGGCGCTCCTTGGAATTTGCCGCTGAGGTGCCAGGCTTAGATCGCGCGCGAATACATGGGCGCCTGGGCGGCGCGGCTCAGGTAAGCGTCAAACACCATCGCAATGTTACGCAGGAGCAACCGGCCAGCGGGCGTTACCTCGATCGACTCCGGTCGAACGTTGAGGAGGCCGTCGTCCTCGAATGACCGCAGACGATTGAGCTCGGTGGAAAAGTAGCCGTCGAAGTCGACATGAAAGCGCTGACCGACCGCGCTACGGCTGATGCGTCCGTAGCACATTAATTCCTGGATAACTGCCGCGCGCACGCGATCATCGTCGGTCAGGGTGAGCCCGCGCTGCACGGGCAGGAGCGAGTGATCGATCGCGCGCCCGTAGTCGGTCAGGGTCTTGTAGTTTTGCGAAAAGGTCTCAGCAACGCTGCCGATGGCCGTGACGCCGAGCCCGACGACGTCGCAATGCGCGTGCGTCGAATAGCCCTGGAAGTTTCGCTGCAGCGTGCCCTCATCACGCGCCTTGATGAGCTCATCCTGAGGCTTGGCGAAATGATCCATGCCGACGTATTCGTAGCCGGCGCCGATTAATTTCTCGATCGTTGCCCCCAGGAGCTCGAGCCGTACCTCGGGCGTCGGCAGATCGGCTTCGCGAATGCGCCGCTGCGCCTTGAACATGCGTGGCAGGTGCGCATAGGCATAAACAGCAATACTGTCGGGTTGCGAGCGGATCAGCCGGTCAAGCGTGGCGCCGAAGCGTTCCGGCGTCTGCAACGGCAGCCCGTAGATGAGATCGACGCTGATCGAGCGAAAACCGGCGGTGCGCCCCCGTTCGATGACGCTCTCGGCCTCCTCCGGCAATTGCACGCGATTGACCGCGCGCTGCACGTCGGGGTCGAAGTCCTGCACACCGAGGCTCAGTCGATTGAATCCCATGGCGGCGAGCGCCTCGATTGCGCCAGGCCCCGTCGTGCGTGGGTCGACTTCGATCCCATATTCGCGGTCGATGGCAGTGCTCAACCGGAACGAGCGGCCCAGGGCTGCGAGCAGGCCCGCAAGCTGCTCACTGCTCAGGAAAGTCGGCGTGCCGCCGCCCAGATGAATCTGCCGGACCTCGCGCCGCGAGTCGAACAATGCACCCTGCAATGCGATTTCGTGTTCCAGCTGTGCGACATACGCCTCGGCCTTAACGGCGCTGCGGGTGATGATCTTGCTGCACCCACAGTAGAAACATGGGCTCGCGCAAAACGGAATATGCATGTAGATCGAGAGCGGTGCTGGCACTCGCGAGTCATTCGAAGCAAGGGCAGCCGCGCGATAGTCCGCTGCCGTGAAATCCGGCCGGAACTGCGCGGCGGTCGGATACGACGTATACCGCGGTCCAAAACAGTCATAGCGGCGAATCAGATCGCGATCGAAACGGACAGCGGCGCTCATCTCACCCTCCAAGAATGCCTCATTTATACATCTTAGGGAGGCTCCGGGTGCGACTGGATACGTAGTTGCCGTTGTTTGGCGGGCCGGGTTCACGGATCATCGAATAATGGCAAGTCCGATCGTCAACATCGATGACCTGATCAACGCGCAGGACGTCCGGCGCACCCTGCCCCTGATCCTTTTCTGGGCGGGCGCCGCGATGCTCGCCGACGGCTACGACCTGCTATCGATCGCCTACGCCGGCCCCATGATCATCAAGGAATGGGGCCTCAATAAACACGACTTCGCGCTGGTGCTGAGTGTTTCGGCCGGGGCGTCGATGCTGGGCGGATTTGCCTGCGGTTATTTCGCCGATCGGTTCGGCCGCAAGAACTCGATCGTCTTCGGCACATTGTTGCTCGGTCTCAGCACCCTCGGCTCGACCCTGGCCACCAATCTCCACGAACTTCTCATCTGGCGGGCCATCGCGGGATTTGGCATCGGCACGGTGCCGCCCGTGGCCATTGCCCTGGTGAACGAATTCGCGCCGCAGCGGCTGCGCGCCACGATTGTCGCTGCGCTCTATCTGGGAACGACCATCGGAGCCTGGAGCGCGGCACAGGCGCGCGACCTGCTGGCGCCGGCGTACGGCTGGCAGATCATGTTCCTGATCGGCGGCATCGCACCGCTCGCGGTTTGCGCCGGCCTCGCATTCTTTCTGCCCGAATCGCCCCGCTTCCTGGTGATCCGGCGCCCCGGATCGCCCCAGCTCGCGCGGCTCGCGCAGCGGCTCGCGCCAACGGCAAGTTTCGCGCCTGAAACGCGCTTCATCACGACCACCGAGTTGTCCGCGCGCGGCGATCCCTTGCGCCTGCTCTTTGTGGAGGGGCGCTGGCGCATCACCCTCACGTTCTGGCTCGCCTATTTCGCAAGCGGGCTGACGCTCTACACCATGCTCTATTGGTCGCCCATCATTCTGGTCTCCCTCGGCATCAACGAGCGTCATGCCGCGGTGGTCTCGGGTTGGGCGGGCATTGCGGGCTGGGTGGGCGGCGTGATCATCACGCGCCTGATCGATCGATTCGGATTGCGTGCGATGGTGACGCCGCCACTCCTCGGCATCGCGCTCGTCGGCGGCCTTGGCTATCTCGGCGGCATGCCCTCAGCCATCATCGCTGCGGTGACTCTGCTCGGTGGCATGGCCTTCTCGGGGGGCCAGGCGGGACTGCACGCCACCGGCGGTCTGATCTACCCGACCGCGATCCGCGCGAACGGTATCGGTCTCGGCCTCTTCGTCACCCGTTCGGCAGGCGTCGTGGGGCCGTTCATCACGGCTCAGCTCTACGTCGGCGAGCACGCGGTCCAGCACGTGCTGTGGTCCGCTGCCCTGCCGCTCGCCGTCGTTTCGATTTGCTACCTCATGCTGTCGCGGCTGCACGGGCCAGGGCCAGGGCAAGGGCAAGCGCACGCATGAAGATCGTCGATGTCACGCTGACGCTATTTACCTGGGACGGCATTCCGCCCGTTGCCTACGGTCCGAATATCGGCATGCCCGGCGGCTCGTGCCTGCTGGGACTTCTCGCCATCACCACCGATGATGGGATAACCGGCCACGCATTTCATGGCTCCTCGTACCGCAGCGCCGAGGTCGACGCGCAGACGCTCATCGATATGCTGAAGCCCGTGCTCATTGGCCAGAATCCCCTCGATCGCGAAAGGCTCAACCAGCGTCTTTGGGGCCGGGGACGCGGCACACTCGTCCGCGCCATCGGCGCGGTCGATGTAGCGCTCTGGGATCTGGCCGGCAAGATCGCGGGGCTGCCGATTCACCAATTGCTCGGGTCCTATCGCGACCGGCTGCCGGCGTATGCAAGTTCTCCGGCGCTCGCCTCCCCCGAAGAATATGTGGAACAGGCGCTCTACTACCAGTCGCGTGGCTGGCAGGCCTACAAGATTCATCCGCCCACTCCGTGGAGTGAGGACATCAAGACCTGCATTGCCGTGCGCAAGGCTGTCGGCGACGCCTATCCCCTGATGCTGGACGCGATCTGGAGCTACGACTATCCAACGGCACTCAAGGTCGGCCGCGCGCTCGAAGAACTCGATTTTCACTGGTTCGAAGATCCCCTCACCGAGTGGAACATCCACGGTTACCAGAAGCTCAAAGCACAGCTCCACATTCCGCTGATGGCGACGGAGCTGCCCTTCGGCGGTCTCGATCAATATCCGCCTTGGCTCCTCGCGCAGGCCACGGACTACCTGCGCGGCGACGTGTGCTTCAAGGGCGGCATCACGACCTGCATCAAGGCCGCGCACCTCGCCGAAGCCTTCGGCATGAACTTCGAAATTCACCACGGCAGCAATTCACTCAACAACGTCGCGAATCTCCACATCGCGATGGCGATCCGCAATTGCGAGTACTTCGAGGTGCTCCTGCCGGACGCCGCGAACAAGTTTGGGCTCATCGAAGACATCGAAGTCGATCCCGAGGGCATGGTGCACGCGCCGCAGCGCCCTGGGCTCGGTGTCGCCATCGATTTCGACCGAATCCAACGCGCAACGCAGGCAATTCTCAGCTAGGAGTATTCACCATGGGTCAGGTCTGTTTTGGTCAACCGGATGACGGCATCATCCAGATGGCGTACGTCGTGAAGGACATTCACAAAGCCATAAACCACTGGGTAACGAAACTGAAAGTCGGCCCCTGGTTCATTCTCGATCACTTCACCGGCGTAGATCCCAAGTACCGGGGCAAGGACTCAAAAGCCGACGTCGCACTCGCCATGGCCTTCTCGGGTCACATGAACATAGAACTCATCCAGCCGAACAACGATGCGCCCTCGGTTTACAAGGAAGGCATCGAGCGCAACGGCTACGGCTTTCATCACTGGGGTGTCGCCACCTGGCATTTCGACCGCGATGTCGAAAAGTATCGCTCCGAAGGCCACGAAACCGCGTTCATCGCGGCCGTGCCGAGCGGTGGACGCGTCGCCTACATGGACACAACCGCGCTCCTGCCGGGCTTTGTCGAACTGATCGAGCTCGGCGGCGCGTTCGATCCGGTCTTCAGCCGTTTCTATCGCGAGAGCATCGGCTGGGACGGCACCGAGCCGGTGCGTTCCTTCATCTAACCAACCCCCGGGGTCGGTGCCGGAGCACTTTTTCCGGGGGTATTTGCTACATAGCGTCCGGTGTGCAGCGCCGACGCTGCTATCCAGGTTGCGAGGTCATCGGGATCGCGCGCCTCTTAGGTCTGAGCGGCGGTGGCTGGGGACCTCCATCGCGCTCATTGCAAACGCCAATGCGCGAACGTCGGCGAACAGACCTGCACGGCCCAAAGGCACTGCGATAACACGT
>JBGPLJ010000275.1:0-4950 GCA_041486385.1 Steroidobacteraceae bacterium | reverse complement strand
TTCAACGCGAGCAGGCGACGCTCGACAGTCTCACCACGGATCTTGAGCGCCAGCGCATCGAGGTGCGGCGCAAAGTGCTCGCGAACCAGCAGGCTGCGGACCTCGCCAACGTGCAGATCAAGGCGGCGCAGCGCGAGTTTCAGCGCGCGCAGTCGTCCTGGGACATGAAGGTCATCAGCGAGCGCGATTACCAGCGCGCCCGCGACGATCTATCCGCCGCGGAGCTCACGTATCGTCACGCCGTCGACAACGCGGGTCTCGATGAAGAAGGACTCGGATTCGAGACCAAGACGCGCACGCTCGAGCGTGACCGCCAGAAACTCGTGGTCGCGAATCTGCGCCGGCGCGTGGCGGAGCTCGATGTGAAATCCCCTGTCGCTGGTGTCGTGGGCAACGTCGCTGTTCGACAGAAAGAGGCGGTCGCCGCCAACGCGCCGATCATCACCGTAGTTGATCTGTCCGCTTTCGAAGTGGAATTCCAGATGCCGGAATCCTACGCCGGACTGGTGGGCGTCAATATGCCCGCCGAGATCAATCTCGGTTCAGCCACAGTGCCAGGCGCGGTGGTCGCAGTGTCCCCTGAGGTGAATCAGGGTCTCGTGACCGGCCGACTCCGCTTCACCGAAGCAAGCCCCAAAGGCTTGCGTCAGAGCCAGCGTGTGGCTGTGCGCGTCGTGCTCGACGCGCGCGACAGCGTACTGAAGGTCGAACGCGGCTCCTTCGCCGACGACAGCAGTGGCGTCGCCTATGTTTTGAACGGCGATCACGCGGAACGCCGCAAGATCACGCTCGGCGCCATCGGGATTGGGGAAGTCGAAGTGCTGAGCGGTCTGAAGGTGGGTGACCAGGTGGTCATCTCCGGGCTCGATGAAGTACACGACGCGCCATTTGTTCGCATCACTGACTGATTACTCGAAACAACTGAAATCCGAAACGGACCGACGAGGAACTCCCATGCTCGACATGCAAGGCATCGCCAAGATCTTCCGCACCGATCTCATCGAGACGCACGCGCTGCGCAATTTCGACCTCAAGGTCGAAGCGGGTGAATTCGTCGCGGTCACCGGACCCTCCGGATCGGGCAAGACGACGTTCCTCAATATTGCGGGCCTGCTCGAGACTTTTGAGCACGGCACATACCGGCTCGACGATCAGGATGTCAGCCGCATCGGCGATGATCAGCGGTCGCGCCTGCGCAACGAAAAAATCGGATTCATATTTCAGAGTTTCAACCTGATTCCGGACCTCAACATCTACGACAACGTTGATGTGCCGCTGCGCTATCGCCGACTCTCCGCGAGCGACCGGCACACGCGCATCACCAGTGCGCTCGATATCGTCGGGCTCGCCTCGCGCATGAAGCACATTCCGGCGCAGCTGTCGGGCGGCCAACAGCAGCGCGTTGCGATTGCGCGCGCGCTTGCCGGCGATCCGAAGTTTCTGCTCGCTGATGAGCCGACCGGCAATCTCGACTCACTGATGGCGCGCCAGGTCATGGATCTCCTTGAGGAGATCAATCGCATGGGCACGACCATCATCATGGTGACCCACGACCCGGATCTGGCGCGCCGCGCTCATCGCAATGTGCAGATCATTGATGGCCAGGTCACCGACTACAAGCCCTACGAAGGCCCCTACGAGCCGTCCGCAATTATCGGTGTGACCGGCGAACGCGCGAGCGGTTGAGTGATAAGGACAACGGAGAGGTCGTCATGCTGAGCTACAACCTGCATCTCGCTTGCGCAAGCTATCGCCGCAATCCAACCTTGACGGGACTGGTCGCGGGCGCCATCGCGATCGGCATCGCCGTGTGCACGATCACGCTGACGCTGTATCACGCGCTGTCGAACAATCCGATCTGGTGGAAGAACGATCAGCTCTATGCGGTCACCATCGACAGCTGGGACCCGGAACGGCCGGACAATGACAAGCATCCGGAGCGCCCGCCGCCGCAGCTGACCTACAAGGACGCATTGGCGCTGCTGAAGTCCGACATTCCAGTGCACAAAGTTGCGATGTTCAAATCGACGCGGGTGCTTGATGCCGGCAAGGCCGATGCGAAGGTGAAGCGCATGGATACGCGCGTGACGACTGGTGATTTCTTCCGCGCGTTCGATGTGCCGTTTCTCTATGGCGGGCCCTGGAACGCAGCCGCAGACCAGAGCCCCGAGCCCGTCGTTGTGATCAGCAAGGAGGTCAACGAGAAGACCTTCGGGGGAATAAACAGCGTGGGCCGCACCGTGCGGCTCGATGACCGTGACTTTCGCATCGTCGGGGTTCTCGACACCTGGCGACCCGCGCCGACCTACTACGATCTGAACAACGGTTCCCTGGAGAATCCCGAGGACATCTATATTCCTTTTGCCTGGGGCGAAGCGCTCGAGCTTGAGAGCGCCGGCAACACCAATTGCTGGAAGTCCGAACAGATCAACTCGTTCAAGGACTTCACCAACTCCGAGTGCGTCTGGATCCAGTTCTGGGCGGAGTTTTCTTCAAAGGCCGATCACAACCGCTTCCAGTCCTGGCTCGACGGCTATGCGAAGGACCAGAAGAAGCTTGGACGTTTTCCCCGCCCGCTCAACAATCATCTGTACAACGTCGACGAATGGCTCGCCTTCAACGAGGTCGTGACCAAGGACAATCGTGTGCTCGTCGGCCTTGCCTTCATGTTTCTCGCCGTGTGCGTCGTCAACACTGTTGGGTTGCTGCTCGCGAAATTCCTGAGCGCGGCTTCGCTTTCGGGTCTCAGGCGCGCACTCGGCGCCAGCCGACGCGACATCTTTCAGCAACATCTGGTTGAAGTCATCGTGCTCGGCCTCGCAGGTGGACTCCTGGGCCTCATACTTTCGGCGCTTGGCCTCTGGGGCCTGAGGCTGATGTTCGCCAGTGATTTCGATCAATACGCGTCGCTGACCCATATGGATCCGACGATGATGAGCGCGGCGATCTTGTTGTCATTGCTCGCGGGAATTGCGGCTGGCCTCTATCCCGCCTGGCGCATCGGCCGCATTCAACCAGCGACTTACCTCAAGACGCAATAAGCATCAGATGAAAGGTACCGCCATGAGCATTCGACCCATCCTCAGTGCCCTGCTGCGCAATAAGACTGGAGCAATCCTGGTTGCCGTGCAGATTGCGCTCACACTCGCCGTCGTTGTGAATTCCATCTATATCATCGTGCAACGCATCGAGAAGATCGGTCGCCCCACGGGCATTGATGAAGCCAACATCTTCATGGTGAATACGCAGAACTACACGCGCGATTTTCCGTATGAGGCGACCATTCGCGAAGATCTTGCTTACCTCAACGGATTGCCGGGCGTCGTTGCCGCTACGACCATCAATGCGATTCCGCTGAGCGGCGGCGGCAGTTCCACCGCCTACTTCAATGCGCCCGGTGGCAAGGGCGAAGGCGTCCCCGGCAACTACTTCGAAGTGACCGAGCGCGGCATCGACGCACTGGGCATTCACCTTAGCAGTGGACGTGGCTTTAGCGCCGCGGTGATCCGGCCGCCGATGCAAAGGACTTCGGAATTCGTACCGGAGATCATCGTGACGCGGGACGTTGCAAAACAGCTCTTCCCAGACACCGAGCCGCTAGGCAAGACGGTCTATAGCCAGCTCAGTCAGCCGGCGCGCATCGTCGGAATCATCGACCATATGCACGGGTCCTGGACCGGTTGGGATAAGGTCGGCAACGTCGTCCTGCATCCGGTTACCGATTGCTGCAAGCGGATTTCCTATCTCGTTCGCACCAAGCCGGGCGATCGCGATCGGCTGATGCCCATCGTCGAGGCGAAACTCATCAAGACATCCGGGCGTGTTGTGAACAGTGTTCGGACGCTCGGCTTCTACAAGGATCGCAGCTATAGCGATGACCGCAACATGGCGATCTTTCTGTCGGTCGTCATCGTGCTCCTCATTGCGATCGCCTCGCTCGGCATCTTTGGCCTCGCGACGTTCAATGTTCAGAGTCGCACGAAGCAGATTGGCACGCGGCGCGCGATCGGTGCGCGTCGCAGGGACATCGTGCAATACTTTCTTGTCGAGAACTGGCTTATCACGACCTCCGGCATCGTCGGCGGCTGTGTTCTGGCGCTCGCCGTCGGGTACTGGCTGAGCATGCACTTCGAGCTGCCGCGACTCGATCTGTACTATCTGGTTGGAGGAGTATTTGGACTGTGGCTCGTCGGTCAGTTGGCAACCTTGCTACCGGCACGGCGCGCCTCGCGCGTGCCTCCAGCAGTCGCGACGCGGACCGTCTGAGGGCGGTTTGCAGCCGCATCAACGAACTGCGCGGCCCGGCGTGAGCGTCTTGCTTCAAACCATTTCGCGCAGTGCTGCATCAGTACGGGTGGGGTATCTCATCCGTGCATGCGATGAACGACAGGCCGCGCCAGAACGGTCGCTACCAACACACTCTGTCTGCGAGACCTGACGTGCGCAGCGTACTGGTGATTGACGACAATCATGCCGTTTGCACGGCGCTAGAGATTCTTCTGTCGCTGCAGGGTCTGCGGGTCTTGACGGCATCAGGGCCCGCGCCCGGTCTCGCGGTGCTCGAGCGCGAGTCCGTGGATCTCGTGATCCAGGACATGAATTTCAGGCGCGACCTCACCTCCGGAGAGGAAGGAGTCGCGCTCTTTCACGGCATCAAGCGCAAGTTTCCGGATGTGCCGGTCGTCCTGCTGACCGCATGGACGCACCTGGAAACCGCGATCGAGCTGGTCAAGGCCGGCGCCGCGGACTACATCGGGAAGCCATGGGACGACGCGCGCCTGTTGACCACCATCCGCAATCTGCTGCAGCTACGCAGCGCCCTGGTCGAATCGGCGGCGCTCAAGAGCCGGCGGATTGCGGCGCGCGACGCCCTGGCGGGCAAGTACGACCTCCGCGGAGCCGTCTACGAGAGTGATGCCATGCACGCTCTCGTGAGCATGGCCACGCAGG
>JBGPLJ010000274.1:0-5011 GCA_041486385.1 Steroidobacteraceae bacterium | reverse complement strand
ATACGATATTGAAGGCCGCGACGCCGACCACCAGCGATAAAATGATGAACATGATGGTTTTGGTAAGCGCGATCGAACGAAAGAAATTCTGGTGGGTCTCGCTCCAGTCGGACGCATAGTAGAGCCCATCGAGGGCTTGCGCGACGTCACGCACGGTCTTGCGGGCCGCGTACACATCGGCGACTTTGAGCCTCAGGCCCGAGACTTTGTCGTGGAAACGCGCCAGGCGGGCAGCGTCATCGAGGTGCACGAGTGCCAGGCCACGGTCGTATTCGTACATGCCCGCATTGAAGATTCCGCTCACGGTAAAGCGGCGCATACGAGGCACGGCGCCCACGGGTGTCAGGACAGCTTGCGGCGACATCAGCACGACGCGGTCGCCCACCTTGACCTTGAGTGTTTCGGCGAGCGCACGTCCGAGGATGATCCGGTATGCGCCCGACACGAGATCGGAGAGCTGGCCGCTCGTCATGCGCCCCGCGAGACCGTCGACACGGCCTTCCCGCTCCGGAAAGATCCCCCGCACGACCGTTCCCGCGACGTCCTCGCCGTGCACGAGCATGCCCTTGTCCTCGATGTACGCGGCAACCGCAACGACTCCGGGCGTCGCGGCGGCGACCTCGGCGGCGTGGCGCCAGTCGGCAATCGCGCCATTGGGTCCCGCGAGCGTTGCATGCGCGGTTGTGTCGAGAATGCGGGTACGCAACTCCGTTTCGAAACCATTCATCACCGACAGCACGACCACGAGCGCGGCCACACCGAGCGCGAGACCGCCCATGGAAATGCCGCTGATGAACGAGACGAAGCGATTGCGGTGATGGGAGCTCAGATAGCGCCGCGCAATCATCCATTCGAGCGCGACGTTCACTCGTACCTCAGGGCTTCCGCCGGCTGCGTGCGCGCCGCACGCAGGGCGGGATAGACCGTCGCCAGCAGCGCCAGCGCAAAAGCGGCGAGCGCAATCCCCACGATGTCCGCCACATGGGGGTCGGTCGGAATGCGCGTGATGTAGTAGACGTCGGCATCCATGATCTGAAAGCCGAATGTCCGCTGCAGCCACGCCGCGACGTCGCCCACGTTATAGGCGAGGAGCGTCCCGAGCACGACGCCGAGTCCGGTGCCCATCCAGCCGATCACTGTTCCCTGGGTGACGAATACGCCGAGCACCTCGCGCGGCGTGAGCCCCAGCGTGCGCAGCATCGCGATATCCATGCGCTTGTCGGTGACGACCATGACGAGCGAGGCCACGATGTTGAAAGCGGCAACCGCCACGATCAGCAGCATCATCAGCCCCATCATCAGTTTCTCGATGCGCACGGCGCGAAAATACGCGGCGTTCTGTTCGGTCCAATCCGTTACCTTGAAGCGGCCACCGAGTGCCTGGGCAATGCGCGGGCTCAGCAGCGGTGCGCGCATCAGATCGGTGAAGCGCACGCGGATGCCGGTGATGTCGGTCCGGCCGCGCAGCGCCTTGACGTCTTCGATATGTGCGAGGGCGAGCACGCTGTCGTGATCCTGCACGCCCGCTTCGAAGATGCCACCCACGGTGAACTGGCGAATGCGCGGTGTGACGTCCCCGGCCGCGCTGGCCGTGGGAATCATGACGGTGACGGGTTCGCCCACCATCACGCCAAGCTGCCCCGCCAGGCCACGCCCGAGAATGATCTGATCGGAGCCTGGAGTGAGCGCTGCGAGCGAGCCGTCGATCATGTCGGCGGCTATTGTTGACACCGTGACCTCGACGCCCGGGTCGATACCGCGCAGGACGCCAGGCTGCAGGTCCGAGTCATTCCCCAGCATGGCTTCGACTTCCACGTAGGGCGCTGCTCCTTCGACCTCGGGGAGCCTGCGCGTCCGATCGACGACCGACCGCCAATCGGCAAGCGCCACCGGGTCGCCGGTCAGCGTGGCGTGGGCAGCCACACTCACCAGACGGGCACGTAATTCCAGCTCAAAGCCATTCATGATCGACAGAATGGTGATGAGCGCGGCAACCCCCAGGCACAGCCCCGCGAGCGACGCCCAGGTAATGAACGACACGAAGTAGGATCGTTTGCGGCTGCGGACGTAACGCAGTCCGATGGCGAGCGGCAGGGGGTGAAACATGGAGCGCGATTAGAGCATATTCGCCGAATCCCTAGAGCGCATCAGGAATGTGAACTATTACTCTATCGTTTCATGGGCTTATGCGTCATTGTTCGCGTGTCTCGGGCGATGCTATATTGCACGCCGTTCCCTGTGGAGGCTGCCCCATGAAAATTCCCTCGTTCGTTGTGGCTGCACTCATCGTTCTCGCCTCTCCGCTCGTGTCCGCGGAGATCATTGGCGTGGATGGCAACATGGCCGTACGCGAATCGGCCGTTGATCATCCTGCCCGCGGTTCGACGATGCAGGCTGTGGAATCCCATTTTGGTGCTCCGTCGAACAAGCATGCTGCTGTCGGCAAGCCGGCGATCACGCGCTGGGACTATCCGTCGTTCAGCGTGTTCTTCGAGAATGACCGCGTCATCCACGCGGTGATCATTGCAGGTTAGATCGCCGGTCAATCCGGCAGGCTGACGGCACGACCGCGCCGGGCGGTCTGCTAAGCTCGTTCCCGATTTTATTAACCCTTCGGCCCCACGGACGCGAGTCCGTGTCGGGCCGCGTATTGCTTTTATGTCTGTCACCCGGGAATCGCGATGCCGTTGACTGCGCCACTACCGAGTTCACCAGGGCAATGGATCCGCTGGGGTCAGCTCTATGGAAGCGCGCCGGCCCTCGCCGTCGCCGATGCCATGAGCCGCGCCGCCGGGCCGCTCCTGCTGATCACGGAATCCGCACGCGCCCTCGACCGCATGCAGGCGGAGCTGCATTTCTTTCTCGGCGGGGCGCGTGCCGTGCTGCCGTTTCCCGACTGGGAGACGCTGCCCTACGATCGCTTCTCACCGCACCCCGACATCATTTCGCAGCGCCTGGCTGCACTCCATGAATTGCCCCGCTTCACGCGCGGGGTCATCGTCGTCTCGCTCGCAACCCTGTTGCAACGCCTGGCGCCGCCGAGCTACGTCGACGCGCATACGTTGCTGCTCGCCAAAGGCGACCGCCTGCCGCGCGATGCCTTTCGTGCACGGCTTGCGCAGGCCGGCTACGCCCAGGTGACACAGGTGATGAGTCCCGGCGAATGCGCTGTGCGCGGCTCGCTGATCGATGTATTTCCGATGGGCGCGGGCGAGCCCCTGCGCATCGATCTCTACGACGACGAGGTCGAGACCATTCGCGCTTTCGATCCCGAGACACAGAGATCCGGTGAGAAGCTCGAACGCGTGCGCCTGCTGCCGGCCCGCGAAGTGCCGCTCGATCCGGCGTCGATCAAGGGCTTTCGCCAGCGCTATCGCACTCGCTTCGAAGGCGATCCCGGCAAAAGTCCCATTTACCGTGACGTCAGCAATGCTCTCGCGCCCGGCGGTGTCGAGTACTTCCTGCCCCTCTTCTTCGAATCGACAGCGTGCCTGTTCGACTACTTGCCGGCGAACACGATCGTCATCGACATGGCCGAAGCGGCGCCCGCCGCTGCCAGCGTTTACGTCGACATCGAGGCGCGCTACGAGCAGTACGCCCACGACCGTGAATACCCGATCCTCCCGCCGGCCGATCTTTATCTGAGCGCCGCGGAACTCACCGAGCGCCTTGGGCGTCTCGGCGGCGTGCGCCTGAGCCGGGTCAAGGTCGTTGAGGAGGCGACGGCTGAGCGCGCCTTCAATCTGGCGAGCGCGGTACTGCCCGATGTGCGGCTCGACGTGCGTTCCGCAGAACCCGCTGCCGCTCTGAAGAACTTTCTGAGCACCTATGCCGGACGCACGCTTCTGGTCGCCGATTCCGCGGGCCGTCGTGAAGTGCTGTCGGAGCTCATGGCGGGCCATGGGTTGCGTCCGCAACCGGTTGCAGGCTGGCAAGAGTTCCTCGCCGCACCGAGCCGCTTCGCGCTCACGGTTGCGCCGGATGTCGGTTCATTGCTGCTCGCCGACGCTGGTCTTGCGGTCTTCACCGAAGAGCAGCTGTTCGGCGAGCGCGCCCGCCAGGAGCGCCGGCGCCGGCGGAGCGAGCGCGACCCGGAGACGATCCTCAGGGAACTCACCGATCTGAACATCGGCTCGCCCGTGGTCCACGAATCGTACGGAGTCGGCCGTTACCGCGGACTCACGACCATGGAGATCGGCGGCGAGACCGGGGAATTTCTGCTGCTCGAATATGCCGACGGCGACAAGATCTACGTGCCGGTGCAGGCCCTGAGTCTCGTGAGCCGATACAGCGGCGCGCCTGCGGAAACAGCGCCGCTCCACAAGCTCGGCAGCGGCGACTGGGCGAAGATCCGCAAGAAAGCGGCCGAGCGCATTCGCGACGTCGCCGCGGAACTGCTCGATCTCTACTCGCGCCGTGCCGCGCGCCAGGGCGTGAGCCTCGAAGTGCGTGAAGCCGAGTATCGGTCGTTCGTGGCGGCCTTTCCGTTCGAGGAAACGCCCGATCAGGCGCAGGCGATCGATCAGGTGCTTCTCGATCTGCGCTCCGCGAAGCCCATGGATCGCGTCATTTGCGGCGACGTGGGCTTTGGCAAGACCGAGGTCGCACTGCGAGCGGCGTTTGTCGCCGTCAACGCCGGCAAACAGGTAGCCGTGCTCGTGCCGACCACCTTGCTCGCGCAGCAGCACTATCAGACCTTCACCGACCGCTTTGCCGACTGGCCGGTACGCATCGCGGTGTTGTCACGGTTTCGCAACGCCGCCGAAACCGACGAAACCGTGCGCGGACTCGCCGCAGGGCGCGTCGATATCGTCATCGCGACCCACCGGCTGCTCCACGCGCAACCCCGCTTCAAGGATCTAGGGCTCGTCATCATCGATGAGGAACATCGATTCGGCGTACGCGACAAGGAGCGTTTGAAGGCGCTGCGGGCGGAAGTCGATGTCCTGACGCTCACCGCAACGCCCATTCCGCGCACGCTCAACATGGCGCTCGGCGGCTTGCGGGAACT
>JBGPLJ010000273.1:0-5016 GCA_041486385.1 Steroidobacteraceae bacterium | reverse complement strand
GGATGCTGTCAAACCCACCTGATTGCCACAGACACGAAGGACCGTGTTGCCCGTGTTGGTGCTGTTCTCCGCAAAGAAGTTGGCTGTTGCTGCGCCCGTTGCGAGATTTTGTGCCCAAGTGACCTGCCGACCGTCGCTCACTGTATTGCTGAGTGAGAGATCGAAGTTGAACACGGCGTAATCGAATACGCCGTCGCGGTTGATGTCTATATCCACTTCGTGGATAACGCCGGTCGGCATCGTCTGCCGCTCCCAGTCGTTAAACGCGAACTCCCACAGCCAGGTCGATGGGCACGTGCTCGCGGGCAAGCCGACGATCGTGTTCACACCGAACGCGCGAATGTCCGGCGTCGGGGACTGCAGTCCTTGTCCACCCTGCGGCAGATTTGGGCTCACCGCGAGCAGCGTATACGTATCAGTCTGAGCCGTTCCGATGCCGCCATTCTTCAGCGTGACCGTGCCTGTGCCCAGGCCCGTCTGGTCATACTGCAAGGGCAGCTCAGAGGCGAGACTTGTCACGCTGGCATCCTTGCGCGGCAATACATGCCACGGAAGAGTGAACTGCTCGGAATCGCTTTGGCTCTTGAACACTATGTAGCCGTCGTATTCATTGGCGGTGAGCGGCGCCGGGTTGTTGCCACCCGAACCTGAATTCATCAGGTTGTTGCGTAGCTTCGTGCCATTGATCGTCAGCTTCACTTTGAGCACTTTGAAGTTCATGGGTCTTACAGTCACGGAAGTCGGCAGACTGATCGAGACAGCGCCGTTCGCCACGTCGTCCGCAAAGCGCGCCGTCGCTGCAATCGAATAAGTGCGCGAGCGCCAGGATGTGTTCGTCACGGAGATCTCTCTGGTGATGGACACCGAAGGCTTCGCGACGTCGACGAAACCGAAGCTCAAACCGCCAGACCAGTTGCCGTCAGAATCCTGCGGGTTGACCCCGCCTTGGAGGGCAACTGCGCGATCGACGCGGACTTCACCGGCGCCGATGCGGCTGATGGGAGCCTCGGAATCGGGAATGAGTCCGCCCGGCACCGAGGGCGCAAGGACATCGGTCTCCGCGGAATTCATCAGCGACTGCTTGAGGCTCGAGGGCTTGCTGTCCTCGCCGATGATTCCGTAGAACTGCTTCAGCAGTGCCGCGGAGCCTGAAATCATCGGAGTCGCACCCGAAGTGCCACCGAACGCCGTGCGTCCGGTGCCCGTGCCGTGCTCCGACGACACCGAGCCGCCAGGCGCGCCGATTTCCGGCTTGATGCGGTGATCCTGGAACATCGGACCGCGCGCGGACGTGGCGACCATGGACCCGACGAGCGCGACCACATTGGTCGGATCGAAGGTCACATTGCCGCCGGTGCGAATGGCGTTGCCATCCGCTAGCGAAATGTTGAAGCCCGGAATGCTCGGCACGCCGCCACCGAAGGCGAACTGCGTGACCTGCGAGCCGTCGACCATCGCAATGATCGCGAGCGATCCGCCGCCTGCCGCGATGTTGCTGACCTTGATGCTGATCGCGCAGGTGCCGCGATTGACGAGGACGATGCCGCTCAACGATGCCGCAGGAAACGCTGCGCAACCATTGAGGTTGCCACCCGCGCCATTACCGAAGGTGACGGCGCCCGAGATCGTTGTGGTCAACGGAGCCGACCACGGCTGGAAGATCGCGATCCGATCCGGATTCGTGACCACCGGCGCATTGATGTGCATCCGATTGAGCTTGTCCGAAGGTACCGCCGTCTGCGCCACCGAAATGGCAGTCAGGGCCGCCGACGGAGTGCTGACGATGTAGGGCTTGTCGGACGCATTACCGGCAGCCGCCACGGTCAAGACGCCAAGCTGCGTGGCGCTGTCCACCGCAAACGAAAGGTCATCGTCGAACGGCTGGCCGTAGTTCGAGCCGAGCGACATGTTGACGATGTCGACGTGGTCCGACGGATCGCCGTCACCGTTCGGGTCGACCGCGAATTCCATGCCCTCGATGAGAGCAATGCCGCTGCACGATGTCGAGGTCGAGGAGCAAACCTTGACGGCGTACAGCTTGGCATCCGGGGCCACGCCTTGCGTGCCCGCAATAATGGACGACACATGCGTGCCATGGCCCGCCTGGTCGGCGAAGCCGGCTGGCGCCTTGTCGAGCGGATCGGCGTCGGGGACCAGCGGGCCGTTCGGATCGCCGTTGGCCTTGGACGGCCAAAAACTACCGACGAAGTCGGTGCCGCCGATTACCTTGCTGTTCGGAAAGCCGCCGTCGGCCAGCGAACCCGGATCGTTCGCGGCAAAGTCCGCCGGGTTACCCGAGCCGCCGAGATCGGCGTGCAGGTAGTCTATGCCGCTGTCGAGTACCGCAACGCGGACGCCCGCGCCGCGAATGCCAAGACCATGCACCGTTTCGGCGCCGATGTACGGCACCGTGTCGGTCAACGAGATCTGATAGTCGCCTACCGGCGCCACACGCGCGACGGCAACGTCCTGACCGATTGCGGTGAGTCCGGCGCGATCCGTTTCAATAAAGACTGCGTTGGTGACAACGCGCACCGTGGCAATGACGTGCGATGCAGGCGATGCGGCCAGCACGCGAGCAATGAATGCCTGCTGCTCGGCGCCGATCTGGCCGACGGATCCGCCCGCTGCGACGGCAGGCGTCTTCAGCCTCGCGATATACGTCTGTACCGAGTCCTGCGTGCGCTGTTGCACGTGATTGGCGAGAAATGCCGGTACCGAGTCGACCTGCACGGCGGACTCGAGGGCTACATTATCGAGTGCGATCGCCTTGGCTGGCCGCGCATTGCGGTCGGCCGCATTCGCGAAACTTGCGGCCATCAACGCCGCGGCTGCGAGCCCCAGTGTGCACTTCAGCGCAATCCGGGCCGGACGGCCCGCGATCCATCGTCCGTGTCGTTTCATCATTGTCGTTGATCCCCTAGCGGTTGTTGGTGACGAGTTGCAACCCCGAAATACAGCCCGAATGAAGAGAAATGCAGTTGTTCTGGTTCGAAATCATGCGGGCAAACCGACGAGTCGCTGGTGGCGACCCGCTCGATAAGCGGCGTGTGGGGGTTATTCCTTGTCGTTTGTCCCGGGTGGAACGTACTCCTCGATGTAACGGAATTCAACGTAGCGAATCGGCGTGACCGTGCATCGATTAGACATAACTTCGCCTCTTACGCATCGATGCGGCACCGCACGTGCGTTCGGTATACAGGGAGCGAGAGCAAGACGCGCAACACGACGGCTGCGTGCCGCGAATTCGGCGCAATCGTAAGAATCCCGCGATTGAGAGCTGCCGCCGCGGCCGAGTCGATGTATACCGCGCGAGCTGCGGCAGATAAGGCCGTCAATTTCTTTGGCGGCGCGCTCTTTTTCTTGGAGGTTCTGGCGACTTTCGCGGGCCGCGCGGCTGCGGGCACGGTGGCTTCAGCGGGGGCTGCTTTCTTCGCGCGTTTGGCGGGCACCGCCGGCGCGGTTTCCGCCGCCGGCGCAGCGGCCTCCTTCGCTGGCTCCGCTTTCTTCCTGGCGAACCGCCCGCGCTTTTGCCCGCGCAGCGGCGCCACGGCGAGCAGCGCGCGGCACTCCTCGAGCGTCAGCGTCTTCGGTTCGCGATCCTTCGGAATCTTCGCGTTGCGTTCCTTGTCGGTGATGTACGGTCCGTAGCGGCCGTTCAACACCTGGATCCCGGCATCCGCGAAGTCGATGATGATGCGATTCGCATCGGCGATTTTCTTGGCGGCGATGAGCTCAAGCGCGCGCTCGAAAGTGACGGTGTACGGATCGTCTTCCTTGATCGAGACGTACTTGGCGCCGTACTTGATGTACGGACCGAAGCGGCCGATGTTGGCCTGCACGGGTTCGCCTTCGGCGGTGTTGCCAAGATTGCGCGGCAATTTGAAGAGCTCGATGGCCTCTTCGGGCGTGATCTTGTCCATCTTCTGGCCGGGACGCAGTCCCGCGAAGCGTGGCTTCTCGACGTCTTCCTTGGTGCCGATCTGCACGAACGGTCCGAAGCGTCCCATGCGCACGCTCATCGGCCGTCCTGAGGCAGCATCGACGCCGAGGCTGCGCGCCTGCGCCACTGCCTCGCGGGATACATTCTTTTCCGTGTGCTCGACGAGATCGATGAAGGGCTTCCAGAATTTCCTCAGGAGCGGAACCCAGTCCTCTTCGCCGCGGGACACGGCGTCGAGTTCATCCTCCATGCGCGCGGTGAAGCCGTACTCGACGTAGCGATGGAAGTGTTCCGTGAGAAAACGATTCACGATCTTGCCGATGTCAGTCGGCACGAACCGGCGATTGACCATCTCGACGTACTCGCGATCCTTCAGTGTCGAGATGATCGAGGCGTACGTCGATGGGCGGCCGATGCCGTGCTCCTCGAGCGCCTTGACGAGCGAGGCTTCCGAGTAACGCGGCGGCGGCTCGGTGAAATGCTGCTCGGGGTGAATCTTGAGAAGCTCGACCATGTCGCCGACATGCATGGCGGGAAGCACATGGTCGGAGTCATCGTCGCTCGTGTCGTCGTGACCTTCCTGGTAGACGGCCATGTAGCCGGGTTTCACGAGCGTCGAGCCATTGGCACGCAACGTGTGGCGCGCGGGACCGTCAGCGCCCGCAATGAGATCCACCGCAACGGTATCAAAAAGCGCGTGACTCATCTGGCACGCAACCGTGCGTTTCCAGATGAGCGAGTAGAGCCGGAATTGATCTTCCTCGATCTTGCCTTCGAGCTCGGTCGGCGTAATCGACGCCGAAGTCGGCCGCACGGCCTCGTGCGCTTCCTGCGCGTTCTTCGCTTTCGTTTTGTACACGCGCGGCTCTTCGGCGAGGCCCGCATCGCCATACAGTTTCTTGATCACCTCGCGTATCTCGGTCACCGCCTCCTGTGCCAGCGTGAGCGAGTCGGTGCGCATGTAGGTGATCAGGCCGACCGCGCCGTCGCCGAAGTCGACGCCCTCATAGAGCTGCTGCGCGGTGCGCATGGTCTTCTGTGCGCTGAAGCCGAGCTTGCGCGCCGCTTCCTGC
>JBGPLJ010000272.1:0-5016 GCA_041486385.1 Steroidobacteraceae bacterium | reverse complement strand
CCTTGAGTAGCGGATTGTCGAAGAGATAGATCTGCCCGACGGAGAGATAATTGGCGGCGCGCCAATAGCCGTGTATCCGCCGCAGCAATTCCGGTGACAGCACGTTCTTCATGCACGAAGACTGCGGAAGACGGCCCGCGCAATGATGGCATCTTCATCGGTACGGATGACGCGCACCTGCACGCGGCTCTTGTCCGTTGAGATCACCGCCCGGCTCCTGGAATTTCTGATCGCGTCGAACTTGACGCCGAGAAAGCCCAGGTCCTCGCAAATGCGCGCTCGTACCGCTGGCGAGTTCTCGCCGATGCCGCCCGCGAATACGAGCGTATCGAGGCCACCCAATGCCGCCGCCATGGCCCCGATCCACTTCTTCACGTGATAGCAAAAGTGCGCCACCGCTTCGGCCGCGCGGATATCGTCCGCTTCGCGCGCGAGCAGATCCTGCATGTCGGAGCTCGTCTCCGAAATACCGAGCAAGCCGGATTCGTGGTTCACCATGCGGTCGAACTGCGCCGCGGTCATGTGCTCGGTCTCGGCAAAGTACCGCACCAGGCCAGGGTCGAGATCGCCCGATCGGGTGCTCATCGGCACACCGGCCGCCGGCGTGAAGGCCATGCTGGTATCGATGCTCTTGCCGGCACGGACGGCCGTCACACTGGCGCCGTTTCCGAGGTGACACAGAATCACCCGCTCATGCGCGGCCTTGGCGCCCGCGGCGCGCGCAAGTTACTCCATCAGATAGGTGCAGGAGAGTCCGTGAAAGCCGCGACGCACGACGCCCTGCGCCTGGTAGCGCCGGGGCAGAGGCAGAATCTTTGCGACCCGCGGCATGTTGTTATGAAAAGTCGTGTCAAAGCACACGATCTGCGGCAGGCCCGGAAGCCGCTCGCTGCAGAGGTCAATCATCGCGATCTCAGCTGGCAGATGCTCCGGAGCGCTCTCGCTCTGGCGGCGCAGCTCAGCCAGGAGATCTGCATCGACGCGCGTCGGCACCAGATAGCGCGTGCCGCCCGTGACCACGCGATGGCCGATCGCACGGATCGATGCGAGACCGATCTCCTTATCCAGCCAGTCGAAGAGAAGCTTGGCCGCCGCTTTATGGTCGACGTCGCCGACGCTGTGCGTTTCATGACGGTGGGCGGAATTGGTGAAGGTGAAGGCCGCTCCGCGCAGGCCGATGCGGTCAATCGTCCCCCGCAGGGTCCGCTTCAACGCATCGCCCTGGCCGTAGAGCGCGAACTTGATGCTCGACGACCCGCCGTTGATGGTTAGAAGTTGCCCCGGGTGTTTTTCCACGTGATTTCTTACCCGGTCCTGCGCACAGTTGCGCCCGTATCCTTCTTGACCGGCGCCAGGCTGTGCAGATACAGATAGACCGCGCGCAGATCATCATCCGTCATGCGCGCATAGAAAGCCCAGGGCATGTCGGACGCTGCAATTGTCTTGCCGGCCCTGAATCGCGCAACGAAAGTATCTTCAGTCCACTTCGCGATACGGCCGGTCTCGGGATCCGGCGTCAGGTTCGGCGTCACCAGCGTGACGTTCGGATCCGCGTCCGACACGCGGGTCCAGCCACCGGCGAATCGCGGGCCGATGTCGGAACCGTCGGCCATGCTGCGATCCGTGTGACAGCCCGCGCATTGCGTGACCGAGTTCACCAGATAGCTGCCGTAGGCAACGGCGTCGCGCGCGGGCGGTGGGGACGCAGCGGGCGTTGTTCTCGGGCCCTGGGGTTTCACGAAGAACGCCAACGCGATCTTGCCTTTGAGCTGCACGACCATCGGCGGCACGGCGTGGGGCACCGGTGTCTGTGCTCGCAGAAATGAAATCACTGCGGTGAGGTCCGCATCGCTCAGCGTCTGAAATTCCATGAACGGCAACAGCGCGCGGCCGTCCGCGTGCACGTCGTAGCGAATTACGCGCGCTAGCTCGCCATCCGTGCGCTTGCCGATGCCGGTCTCATTGTCCGGCGTGATATTCGGTGACCAGATCGTGCCCAGATCGCCGAGCGGATACTTCAATCCGCCGGCGAGCGGCGGTTCGCCACCTGCAGCGAGTTGCGACTGATTCTCCGGCGCCACGTGGCAGCCTGCGCAGTGCGCTGGCCCGTATGCGAGATAGCGGCCACGATCGATGATGTGCGCGTCCGTACTTGCACGAATTGCAGGGTATGGTGCACTGAAATGCCGGTCCCAGGCGAAATGCACCCAGGCGCTCAAGGTCGCAATTGCGAGCGCGCTGCCGCCTATCGCGACAATAATCACGCCGCGCACGATCTTTCCCACGCAGCCCTCTCCCTCTTGGCAGTATAGGGGCATAGACTAAACACAATCGCGCGTGGAGGCACATATGTTCCTCAAGAACTGTTGGTACGTCGCCGGCTGGGATCACGAGCTGATCGACGGCAAACTCCTGCACCGAATGCTCTTGAACGAGCACGTGCTCCTTTATCGCGGCGCAAGCGGCAAAGTGTTCGCCATGAACGATCGCTGTCCGCATCGCGGCGCACTCCTTTCTCAGGGGCGGCTCGAAGGCGATGCAGTGCGCTGCATGTATCACGGCATGAAGTACGACGGCACCGGGAAGTGTGTGCAGATTCCGGGGCAGGAGATGATTCCGCCGAAAATGCGCGTACGCACCTACCCCGTGCACGAGTCCGGCCATCTCGTGTGGCTCTGGATGGGCGATCCGGCGAAGGCGGATGTGTCGAAGATTCTCGAGTTGCCGTACATGACCGACCCGAAGTGGAAAGGCCTGCCGGGGTATCTGCATTACGACGCGAACTATCTATTGATCGTCGATAACCTGAGCGATTTCGCGCACCTGGCATTCGTGCACACGAAGACGCTCGGCGGCTCCGAGGAATACGCCTACGTCACGAAACCCGTTGCGATCGAAAAGCACGATCGCGGTTTTCGCGTCGAGCGCTGGCACATGAATGCCGACGCCCCGCCATTTCACCGCAAGGTCATTCGCGACAAGGAGGCCAGGCTCGACCGGCGCAACATCGCGAAGATGTACATTCCAGGCATCTTCGACATGGAGACCCTCTTCGCACCGGCTGGCCAGGGCGCGGAGAAAGGCAACGCGGCGGGCGCCCGCGAGTATCGCAACTGTCAGTTCATGACGCCCGAGTCCGACAAGACGACGCATTTCTTCTGGGCGTACCTCAACAACTTCGAAGGCGAAGACTCGACCATCTCGCGTTCGCTCCTCGCGAGCCTCATCGAAGGGTTCATGGAAGACAAAGCGATCATCGAGCGCCAGCAGAAAACGCTCGACGAAGACCCGAGCTTTCTCGGGCAGATGCTCGCGATCATGTCGGATGCCCCGCTCGTACACTTCCGGCGCGTGCTCACAAAACTCATCGATGCGGAGCAAGCGCCGCCGCCGTCATCAACAGCGCCAGCGCCCGGGGAGATACGATCAGCCGCAGCAACAAGCTGATCGCTGCTCGGTCGTTAGCGCCCTGCCGGGCTGGCGGCCGGGCGCTTCGCTAGCGCGTACCCGGCGCGAGACCCGAGTGCATGGCTGCGAAGTCGCGCCGATACGGCGCAAATGTCCTCAACGCGGCGATCGTTCCGGTGAGCGCCGCGATGCCCGCGGTAATGGCAATGGAGGCGCCGAGCATCTGATCGTCGTGAAAGAGCCGGTCGTCGAGAAGCCCAGGCAGCAGCGTACCGAGGGTCAAGCCGAAGAGATTCAGCACGAGCAACATCACCGCCGAGACCGCCCCGCGTACCTCATTCGGGAAGATCATCTGAATCGAAGCGTAGGAGCAGCCGATCGGCAATGCGAGAAAGCACACGGCTGGAACCAGTAGCGCAATCGACAGATTCGCCGACGGCACAAGCATCGCGGGCACGAGAGTGACCGCGACACCCAGCACGCTGAGAAGCCCGACGCGTAACGGACCTTCGTGCACGCCACGGCGCAGCCACCGGTCCGACAGCCGGCCGCCGACGAAGAGCCCGAGACATCCACAGCCGAGCGTGAGCGAGCCGAGAACGAGACCGGCCTGGCTCTTCGGCCAGTGATGAACGCGTTCGAAGTAAGCGGGCGCCCAGCTGCCGAAAGCGTAGTTGCTCATTGCCTGACACGCCATGATGATCGACACGCCCGTCGCGGAACGCCAGCGCGCACGCAACTCCATGCCAACCCGGCGCATGCCTGCGACGGGCAGCGCCAGCGTTGCCGCGACAGGAGCTCTGCGGCGTACCGGCTCGCGCACGGTAGTAAGGAGCGCCGCAACCAGCAAGCCGGGTATTCCGACGATGAGAAACGTCAGCCGCCACGGCGCCATTGTTCCGAGCACGGGCACCGTGACCTCGGTCATATGCATGACGGCCTGCACCACGAGCCCGCCAACGATCAACGCGAGTCCGGCGCCGATCTGTACGCCCATCGAATAGATGCTCAAAGCGGAGCTCAGGCGCTCTTTGGGAAAATAGTCCGCGATCATGGAAAAAGCGGCGGGCGCGAGGGTTGCCTCCCCCACGCCGACACCCATGCGCGCGAGCGCAAGCGTGCCGAAGCTTCCGGCGATGCTGCCAAGCGTCGTCGTGAGGCTCCACAGGACGAGGCCGATGACGATGAGATTGCGCCGGTTCCAGCGATCGGCGATGAGTCCCATCGGCACGCCGAGCAGCGCATAGAAGAACGCGAAGGCGAGACCCTGCAGCAGACCGATCTGCGTATCGCTCAGATGCAGGTCCGCTTTGAGAGGGCCTACGAGAAACGCGAGGATCAGCCGATCGATGAAGGAAAACGTGTAGCAGATCATCAACACGAAGACCGCGTACCAGGCATAGCGCCGGCCCGGAAATTCCGCGGTCGTAGGATCCGAATTCGTCATTGGCCCCGCACCACTCCGCCCGATACTTGGGGGGTTCAAGTATCGGGCGGATGGTCAGCGGAAGGAACAGCGATCAGAACTTCCGCTTGATTGTGACCAGTACCGTGCGCGGCCAGCCCGGCTGCCCGTCGACCACACCGAAATTGGGGTTGGGGTACTTG
>JBGPLJ010000271.1:0-5041 GCA_041486385.1 Steroidobacteraceae bacterium | reverse complement strand
GTCACGAGAACACCTTCGGCCATGGCAAGCCGCGGATGTTCGAGCACGTCGAGCACCTCCAGCCGGTAGAAGCCCTTGAGATGCTTCTGGCAAATCGCCTCGAGGTTCGCGATCGCCTGCACCGAATTCGGCGCACCGCCCGCGATGTAGAGGCGCAGCACAACGACCGTTGTGTCCTGCGCGCCGCGCGCCTTGCGTTCTTGCCGCGGCTTGCTCATTTCGCGGCCCCGTTGCCGTTCGTTCTTAGCCATCAGCGACTCATACTCCGGTCAATTGTCTGCTTCTGTTCGCCACCGAACATTCGCGTGGACCGCGACGCACTGCGATTCCTTCGCAAGCGTGCTATGTGCGGTGACGGACACAGGCAGCACATTGCTATATGATTGAATCTGAGATGTATTCTCACTTGCCGGGAATGCCGCAGGGGGAACTCACCGGAGAAACTGCCGATGCTCAAGCCGGCTGATCCTCATCAAAATCACATTCTGGCTGCGCTCCCCGCAGAGGCGCGCGAGCGGCTCTATCCGCATCTCGAATTGGTCCCAATGCCGCTTGGTGATGTCTTGTACGAGTCGGGCAATCGCCTGCGTCACGTCTATTTTCCCTCCACCTGCATCGTGTCACTCCTCTATGTGATGGAAGACGGCGCGTCCGCCGAAATCGCGGTCGTGGGCAATGAGGGAATCATCGGTATCGCGCTCTTCATGGGCGGCGAGACGACGCCAAGCCGCGCGCTCGTGCAGAGCGCGGGCCACGCCTTCCGGTTGAAGGGCCAGTTGTTGAAGGATGAATTCAACCGCTCCGGCGAATTGCAGCATCTGCTGCTCCGCTATACGCAGGCGCTCATCACGCAGATGGCGCAGACCGCGGTGTGCAATCGGCACCATTCCGTCGATCAGCAGTTGTGCCGCTGGCTGTTGCTGAGTCTCGACCGCCTTTCCTCGGACAGGCTCACGATGACGCAGGAGCTGATCGCCAACATGCTCGGCGTGCGGCGTGAAGGAGTCACCGAGGCCGCCGGCAAGTTACAGTCCGCGGGCTTGATCCACTACAGCCGCGGCCGCATCACTGTGCTTGATCGGCCGCGGCTGGAAGCGCGCGCCTGTGAGTGCTATGCGGTGGTCAAGAAGGAATTCGATCGGCTGCTGCCGCACTTAGTCGACGGGCGCAAGCGGGCATAGAAAAACGGCCCCGAAGGGCCGCTCTTCCAGTCGCACAGGGTGAGGCCTATTGCCGGGGTTCGCCATCGCGATTCACCAGGATCGTTCGCCCCGGAGGTGCTGTCATCTGCACCCGGTGTTCCACGTTGCGGTAATCGTATGTGACATCCCAATAGTCCGGCTCGCTGCTTGCGTTCGTTTCGCAGCGGCGTACGTCGCGGTCATTTCGATTGCCGCTGTCGCGTCCAACGTTGGCGCCGACCACGCCACCGACGACGGCACCGCCGACGGTTGCAACGTCTCTGCCGCGTCCGCTGCCGATCTGATGGCCGAGGATTCCGCCGATGACCGCGCCGACGATGGCGCCGCCGGTGCTTGGACCGCCACGGTTGTGGTCATCGATCTGCTCGCGCTCCACCCAGCATCTTTGATCCTGCGGGCCGACGACCGCGTGTACCGAAGTCACATTCGCTTCGTACACTCGTTCGTTCGAGCGACGCCGATAATCGTAGTTGGGGGCGGCCAGCGGCTCGGGCCCCTCGTTAGTGTAATGCCGGCGATTGCTGACCTGCCGGACCGAGGAGACGCGATTGTCGACGCCCATGCCTCGCAAGGAATCGTAGCTGCCGGGGCGCAGAACCACGCAACGGCCATCGAAGCTCGCGTCTTCGCAAACTTCCCAGCGGCCGCTGTCGACCACTACCGACGACGCGCGGTCGTTGAAGCCATAGCGCTGGAAATCTCCAACCTGCCTCGACGTGGTGAACGCGCGTCCACGGAAGCCCTCCCCTTCATAGAATGTAATTTGTGCCGCCATAGCCTGGGTGGCCAGCACAAGGGCGGCTACGCCAAACGCGGATTTCAGTTGCCAGTTCATTAGCGTCTCCAATGTGACCTGACACCCAGATTCCACGCTTTCAAGGGGCGCGTCCGTACGATCCGACACATAGTGGAAAGTACAGTTGTGTACTTACGCGAGTGCGCGCAGTCTTGAAAAGGCATTGGGCAGGATTAGCGAAGGTCCGGATCATGACTAGCGATTCAACGTCCAGTCCGGGCAGCCGTCCGGCAAGCACAGCCGCGTGGCAACCGATCGTCCAGAAGTACCAGCAACCCTCGACCGGGCGGGCCATCTGGCAGATCGTCAACTCATTCATTCCCTATGGGGTGCTCTGGTACTTCATGTACCTGAGCTTGTCGGTTTCGTGGTGGCTCACGGTGCCGCTCGCCGCGCTCGCCGCCGCGTTCCTCTTGCGCATCTTCATCATTTTCCACGACTGCGGGCATGGTTCTTTTTTCCGGTCGCGGCGGGCGAATGACATTGTCGGATTCGTCGCCGGCGTGCTCACCTTCACTCCCTACCATCACTGGACCTGGGAACACGGAATCCATCACCGCACGTCGAGTCGGCTCGATAAGCGCGGCACCGGCGATATCTGGACGATGACGGTGCAGGAATACCTGGAGTCGACGCGCTGGAAACGATTCGCCTATCGGCTGGCCCGCAATCCCTTCGTGCTCTTTGGTATCGCGCCAGCGGTGGCGTTCGTGGTGCTCGAGCGCATCCCCTCGAGCAAGGCGAGCCGGCGCGAGCGCGAATCGGTGTGGTGGATGAACCTCGCAATTCTGTGCGTCGCCGTCGCCATGAGCTGGGCGTTCGGCTTCGTGACCTACATCATCATCCAGTTGACGGTGACGATGCTGGCTGGCGCGGTGGGCGTGTGGCTCTTCTATATCCAGCATCAATTCGAGGATGCCTACTGGGAGCGCGGTGAGCAATGGGATTACTCCGCCGCGGCGCTCAAGGGAAGTTCCTTCTATAAGCTCCCCGCCATTCTGCAATGGTTTTCGGGCAACATCGGCTTTCATCACATCCATCATCTGAGCCCGCGCATTCCGAACTACAATCTGCAGGAGGCTCATGAGGCGGAGCCGCTCTTTCAGCAGGTCAAGCCCATCACGATCTTCGCAAGCATGAAGTCTCTCGCCTTCCGTCTCTGGGATGAGAAGGCAAAGAAGCTCGTCGGCTTCTCGCACCTGCGACACTTGCGAAATAAAGAGAAACTCTAGATCGTGTTCTTGAGGCAATCTGCGTGACGCGGACGCGCGTCCCGGGACCACGATCAGCGCGATGAACGACAACGCTCTACAGGCGGCCATCGATCAGGTTCGCGCTGCCAGGCCTGGCGCCACGCCGGTCGTGCGGACTTTCTTCGACGAGCCGACGAATACCGCAAGCCATGTGATCCATGATCCGGCGACCCGCCGGGCGGCGATCATCGATAGCGTACTCGACTACGATGCGGCGGCAGGACGCACGTCGACCGCCTCCGCGGACGCGATCATCCAGTATGTCCACACGACCGGCCTCTCAGTCGATTGGCGGCTCGAGACGCACGCGCATGCGGATCACCTCTCAGCGGCCCTGTACCTCGAGGAGAATGTTGGCGGACAGCTCGCTATTGGACGCGAAATCATCCGCGTGCAGGAAGTATTCGGAAAGATTTTCAACATCGGCAGCGAGTTCGTGCGCGACGGATCGCAGTTCGATCGGTTGTTCGATGACGGGAGCCGCTTCGCGATTGGCAAGATCCCCGCGCTGGCATTGCACGTGCCCGGTCATACGCCGGCCGATATGGCCTATGTGATCGGTGATGCGGTGTTCGTGGGCGATACACTCTTCATGCCGGACTATGGAACCGCGCGCGCGGACTTTCCCGGCGGCGACGCAGCTCAACTCTATCGGTCGATCCACCGCCTGCTCGCGTTGCCTGACGAAACGCGTGTTTTTCTTTGCCACGACTACAAGGCAGCCGGACGCGATGAGTACGCCTGGGAGACGACTATCGCTGATGAGCGTGCCGGCAACGTGCACGTGCATGAGGGCGTGAGCGAGGGCGACTTCGTGGCGATGCGCAAGCGGCGCGATGCCTCGCTCGGCATGCCAAAGCTCCTGCTGCCGTCGGTTCAGGTCAACATTCGCGGCGGCCATCTGCCCGAGCCTGAGGATAACGGCATCCACTACCTGAAGATTCCCCTGGACGCGGTGTAAATGGCGCTCGAACCCATCCAGTACCTGCTCGGCGCCGCATCCGGCGGACTAGTAGGTTTCACGCTGGCGCTGGTCGGTGGTGGCGGCTCGATCCTGGCCGTGCCGCTCATGGTCTATCTGGTCGGCGTCGCGGACCCGCACGTGGCGATCGGCACGAGCGCACTGGCGGTCGCCGCCAATGCGGCGACCGGCCTCATCAATCACGCGCGCGCGGGCTGCGTGAAATGGCGTTGTGGCTTCATGTACGCAGGTGCGGGCATTCTCGGAGCGTTCGCTGGCTCCTCTGCAGGCAAGGCTTTCGATGGCAGGAAGCTGCTGTTCCTGTTCGCCATCGTGATGCTCATCGTCGGCGCCCTGATGCTGAAGAGCCGAAGAGACCTGGGCAGCGCCGGCGCCGAATGCAATCGGGAGAATGCGCCCAAGGTACTGGGCTACGGCCTCGGCACGGGGCTCTTCTCCGGATTCTTCGGTATCGGCGGTGGATTCCTGATCGTCCCGGGTCTGATTGGCTCCACCGGCATGCCGATTCTGTTCGCGATTGGCACGTCTCTCATCGCCGTTACCGCTTTCGGTCTGACAACCGCCATCAACTACGCGGTGTCCGGACTCATCGATTGGCCGCTCGCCCTCATTTTCATTGCGGGCGGAATTCTGGGCGGTGTCCTCGGTGCACGCGTCGCGAAACGCCTGTCGGGCACGACCGGCCGATTGACCACCGTGTTCGCCGCAGTCATCTTCGTGGTTGCCGGCTATATGCTCTGGGAGAGCGTCGCCGCGCGCTAGCACCGTCTCTTGTTCCCTCTCCCCATCTATTCCCTCTCCCCATCTG
>JBGPLJ010000270.1:0-5060 GCA_041486385.1 Steroidobacteraceae bacterium | reverse complement strand
TGAGCGCGAGAAACTTAAGTTCGGTCGTCTGCCCGAGCTTGTCCTTGAGCGTCATGCGCACGACGTCCCTGCCGGAGAAACCCAGGCGAATCTCGCGAAAATCCGTATCCGCCGTCTTTGGCAGCAGCCGTACCCAGTCGAGATTCTCATAAGCGCCAAGATCCGTGATGCGAAAATTATCGGTTGCGTGGCCCGTGCCCGAAAGCAGCGATGCGGGGGTTGCCGCGAGCGATTGGCCGAGCGCACGCACCGTCACCTGATCGAGTTCCTGGTCGTAGAGCCAGAGCCGTGTGCCGTCGGAAACGATGAGCTGACGCACGCCGGTTTCGTAGACCCAGCGGAAACGATCAGGCTTCTGGATGTAGAGCGTCCCGCTGGCGCGCTCGAGCACCTCGCCGTGCTTGCCTGACAGCGTCTGTTCGAAGCGACCCTCCAGTGTCTTTAGTTCCCCGAGCGCCTGCTCGACCCGCACTGCAGCCGCGGCATCGCCACTCGCCGCGCGCGTCACATTCCCGCAGACCGCGCTGGTCGCGGCGACGGCGATTAATATTTGAAGGACACGACGGCGCGGCGCGGCGCGCACGGAAGGTATGGTCATGACCTAGCCTTCAGGGGGCGGCGGCGCCAGCACTTCGCGCGAACCGTTGGTTTGCAGCTGTCCGACGAGACCGGCTGCTTCCATCGCTTCGACCAACCGCGCCGCACGGTTGTAGCCGATCTTGAGCCGGCGCTGCACACCAGAAATCGACGCTTTGCGCGACTCCGTGACGATGCGCACGGCCTCGTCGTAGAGCGGATCCTGCTCGGCATCGCCCTCGTCGCTCGAGCCGTCGCCCTCTTCCATGTCGAGACCCGGAATCACGCCACGCGGCCCTTCGAGAATTTCATCGATATACACCGGCGGCGGCCCGACGCGCAGGCTGTTCACGACCCGGTGCACTTCCTGATCCGAAACGAATGCGCCGTGAATGCGCACGGGAACCGAAGTGCCCGGCGGCAGATACAGCATGTCGCCGTGACTCAAGAGCGCCTCCGCTCCGCTTTGATCGAGAATGGTGCGCGAGTCGACCTTGGCTGATACCTGGAACGCGATGCGTGAGGGGATATTCGCCTTGATGAGACCCGTGATCACATCGACCGACGGCCGTTGCGTCGCGAGGATGAGGTGAATTCCCGACGCGCGCGCCTTCTGAGCGAGCCGCGTGATCAGCTCCTCCACCTTCTTGCCGACGATCAGCATGAGATCGGCGAGCTCGTCGATGATGACGACGATATTCGGCAGGGACTTCAGGTCCGGCACGTCCGCGAGCGCCACCATCGGATCCTTTGCGGCCGCGGCCGCGAGCAACGGATCTTTCAGTGGCTTGCCGGCGTCGACCGCGTCCTTCAATTTGCGATTGAGGCCCGCGAGATTGCGCACGCCGAGCATCGACATGATCTGATAGCGGCGTTCCATCTCGGCGACCGACCAGCGCAATGCATTGGCGGCCTGCTTCATATCGGTGACCACCGGCGCAAGCAGGTGCGGAATGCCCTCGTACACCGACAGCTCCAGCATCTTCGGATCGATCATCACCAGGCGCACGTGCTCGGCCGATGACTTATAGAGCAGCGAGAGCACCATGGCATTGATGGCGACGGACTTGCCAGAACCCGTGGTGCCGGCCACCAGCAGATGCGGCATGCGCGTGAGGTCAACCACCATCGGATGACCGGCGATATCCTTGCCAAGCGCGAGCGCGAGCGGCGTCGCGATCTCGTCATACGCCTTCGACTTGATGATTTCGCCGAGCGTTACAAGCTCGCGCTTCTCGTTGGGAATTTCGAGGCCCACGACGGACTTGCCCGGAATGACTTCGACCACGCGTACGCTGATGGCCGATAGCGCGCGCGCGAGGTCCTTGGAAAGATGGGAGATCTGACTCACTTTCACGCCGGGCGCCGGGCGCAGCTCGAAGCGCGTGACGACGGGGCCCGGATGCACCGCGACGACTTCCACTTCGACCCCGAAGTCGCGCAGCTTCAACTCGACGAGACGCGACATGGCCTCGAGCGCCTCGGTCGCGTAGCTCGCGACGCGCGGCGGTGGATCGTCGAGCAGCGACAAGGCCGGCAATTCCGTAGAGGGCGCCGCTTCGAAGAGCGTCACCTGCTTTTCCTTCTCGACGCGTTCACTCTTCTCGGGCGCCGACACCACCGGTTCGATCCGTGGCGGAGTGCGCGTTGCGGCTTTGGTCCGTTCTTCGCGGACAACCTCGGCGCGCGCATCGCGCCGCTCCTTGCCCTCCGCCTTATTGCGTGAGGCGGCGATGCGCATGCGCAGGAACTGCCATGACTTCAATCCGAAGCGACCGATCGCATCGATTACGTTGAGCCAGGACACGCCGAGAAAAAGCGAAGTGCCCGCCATCCACAGGCCGAGCAGCAGCAGCGTTGCCCCGAGGAAGCTCAGATTGCCCGCAAGGCCCTCGCCGATCAGGCCACCGAGCACGCCGCCCGCGCCGCTTGGATAATTGACGGCGCTCCAGTGCAGCGCCGCGAGTCCGCAGCTCGCGACGACGGTGACGACGAAGCCTGCGAGCTGCCATAGAAAAGTGGCGCGGCGCCGCGCATCCGGCAGCTTGGCGGAGCGATAGACGAACCAGCCCGCGAGGCCAATCATCAGCGGGAAGAGATAGGCAGGTCGGCCGAAGGCCAGCAGGAAAAGATCGGAGATCCAGGCGCCAAAACGGCCGATCCAGTTGTCCGTGACGCCATCGGTACCGGTCGACGAGAAGCCCGCGTCATGGGGGCTATAGCTCGCGAGCGCGAGCAGAAACATCAGTGCAATGACCAGCGCCATCCAGAACGCGGAGTCGCGCAAGGCCCGGGTCAACCACGGCGGCATGGGCGCTTCACGTTTGCGCGGCTCGGCGACTTCGTTCACCGTATCAACCTTCGCTCGAATAAGTAGTTATAACGCTTTGATTCTACAGCGACAGAAGTAAACTTTCAGCCGTCGAATGAAACGCCGCCGGCGTCCAGCAAACCGTGGGACACGCCGTGGCCAGCGGGGTGGGAATTACTTACCATTGCCGTCCCCTTGCAGTCGCTCTTCATGGCACACACATCAGCCGACTCGACGGAGAGGCCGGAGAAATCCGACTGGCAACTTGAACGAGAACATGCGCGAGGCCGAGTATACATGAGCAAAATTCGACACAGCCGGTTGATCATCCTCGGCTCCGGGCCCGCGGGCTATACAGCAGCGGTCTACGCCGCGCGCGCGAATCGCAAGCCGCTGCTCATCACCGGCCTCGAGCAGGGCGGACAGCTCATGACGACGACCGATGTCGACAACTGGCCGGGCGACATTCACGGCCTGCAGGGACCGGCGCTGATGGAGCGCATGCGCAAGCACGCCGAACGCTTCGACACGGAGATCGTGGCGGACCATATCAATCACGTGGACCTCGCGCGCCGCCCTTTTCATTTGCGGGGCGACAGCGGCGAATACACCTGCGATGCCTTGATCATCGCAACCGGCGCGTCGGCCCGTTATCTCGGCATCGAGTCGGAGGCGACCTTCAAGGGCAAGGGCGTCTCGGCCTGCGCCACCTGCGATGGCTTTTTCTATAAAGGCCAGCGCGTGGCCGTCGTGGGCGGCGGCAACACCGCCGTGGAAGAAGCGCTCTACCTCTCGAACATTGCGGCGCACGTGACGCTCGTGCACCGTCGGGACAAGCTGCGCGCGGAAAAAATCCTGCAGGACCGGCTGCTCGAAAGAGTCCATGAGGGCAAGATGGCGATCGAGTGGAATCAGGCGGTCGATGAAATTCTGGGCAATGACAGCGGCGTGACGGGACTGCGAATCGCCTCCACCAGCGGCCATGGCGGCGCGAAACGCGAGCTCAAGGTCCACGGCGTCTTCATTGCCGTCGGCCACACACCCAACACCCAGCTCTTCGAGGGTCAGCTCGAGATGCGCGGCGGCTATATCGTCGTGAAATCCGGCGCCGAGGGTGAGGCGACGGCCACCAGCGTGCCCGGCGTCTTCGGTGCGGGCGACGTCGCCGATCATGTCTATCGTCAGGCCGTGACCTCGGCGGGCACCGGCTGCATGGCGGCCCTCGACGCGGACCGCTACCTCGAACGACTCGATGACGCGAGCGGTTGAACGACGCGCCGTCGCGGCAGCGTCATGCGTACACGCACCCTAACGAGTATCGATGAGGTTCCAGCCGCTGCATGGAATGCGCTGCTGGGCGCCGACCCTACTCCCTTCGTGCGGCATGAGTTTCTCGCCGCGCTCGAACATCAAGGCTGCGTCGGACCCGGCACGGGCTGGATGCCATGCATCGTCGTCATTGAAGACAACGACGGTCGCCTCGTCGGTGCCGCACCCTGCTATGAAAAAACACACTCGCGCGGCGAGTTCGTCTTCGACTTTGCCTGGGCACGCGCCTATAGCCAGGTGGGACTCGATTACTACCCCAAGCTCGTCGTGGGCGCACCCTTTTCGCCGGTCACCGGCGAGCGCTTACTGGCCGGCGACACAGCGACGTCGACCGCGGTGCGTGCGGCGCTGGTGCAGAGCTTGAAGGCGCTTGCCAGGGAACGTCACTCGTCCTCCGTGCATGTGCTTTTTCCCACCGCCGCGGAGCACGCGCTGCTCGCGGATTCGGACTTCATGAAGCGCAGCGACTGCCAGTTTCACTGGCACAACCGCGACTATCGCTCATTCGACGAGTTCCTCGAGACCTTCACCGCGGAGAAGCGCAAGAAAGCGCGCCGCGAGCGTCGTCGTATCGAAGAGGCCGGTATCCGCTTTCGCACCGTGTCGGGCGCCGAACTCACGGTCGCCGCGTGGGATGAGCTTTATCCGCTCTACGCCGATACCTTTGCGCGTCACGGCCACGCGCCGTATCTCACTTATGGTTTCTTCATCGAGCTCGCGCGCACTCTTCCAGCGCAGCTCATGTTCAAGGTAGCCGCCGTCGCCGACACGCCCGTCGGACTTGCAATCTTTCTGGTGGGTTCTGACACGCTGTATGGCCGCTACTGGGGCAGCAGCGGGAACT
>JBGPLJ010000269.1:0-5078 GCA_041486385.1 Steroidobacteraceae bacterium | reverse complement strand
AAGATACGCGGCCACGCGATCACCCGGACGGACGCCGCGCCGGCGCAGCTCGGTCGCCAGAACTCTGACCTTGCCCGCAAGCTCAGGCCATGGCATGCGCGTCAGCGGGCGGCGCTCGGAGAAATGGACGAGCGCGTCGACGCCGGGCTGCTCGTTACGCAAGATGTGCTGTGCGTAGTTCAGGCGCGCGCCCGGAAACCGGTCCGCGCCCGGCATCTTGCGGCTCGCGAGTACGGACGTGTAAGGCGTCGACGACTCGATGCGAAAGTAGTCCCAGATTGTGCCCCAGAACGCCTCGATCTCGGTGACCGACCAGCGCCACAGGGCGTCGTAGTCTGAAAACTTCAGTCCCCGCTCGCGCTCGAGCCAGCGCCGATAGGCCGTGACGTGCGAGCCCGCGATACGCGACGCGCTCGGCGTCCAGAGCAGATCCCCTTCGTTTACCCTCATCCCGACCTCTCAACTGCGTCTTATGGCTGCGAAACCCTTGGAGTCTTGCGCGGCACGCGCATCACGAACAGGACGAGCGCGCCGACGAAACACCAGACCGCGAGCGTATAGAAAGTTCCGCGATAGCCATAGCCCTTGTCGTATAGCCAGCCACCGACGATCGGCGCAACGACGCTGCAGCCTGTATTGATCGCAACCGCGAGTCCCGAAAGCGAGGCAAAGACGCTCGTGCCAAAATAATTGCTGAGGACCGCCATCAGGCAGACGATGCCGCCGCCAAATCCGATGCCGATACAGATTGAGAATCCGACCAGTGCGCCGTAGCTGCGCGCGTCGACGACCAGCACCAGCCCAAGACCGAACACGGCGACAAACACCGCCCACATATAGCGCGGGTCCATGCGGTCGCCGAGTGTCGCAACGAACACCTTGGCGATGAGTCCCGAGATGCTGAGAATACTGATCGCACGCGCGGCGATGGGGCGCGGATGCCCCAGATCCATGAGGTAGCTCACGCCCTGGGAGAGAATGAGTGAGACGCCCCCGCTCCCACCGACGAACGCCAGCACGATCATCCAGTACGCCGGTGTACGGATCGCTTCGCGGTACGTCCAGCGCTCCTTGCTGATGAATGACGCCGTACGTAACGCATGGGCCGCGGCGGCACCCGCGGTTTCGCCCACCATGCCGCCGTCCGGCAGCTGACTTAGGTCTGCGGGATTTTCCTTCACGGTAAGCGCTGCGATGACGAGCGCGACGACCGAGAGCGCCGCCATGAACCACCATCCGGCCCGCCAATCGCCGCCCGCGTAGTCTATGATTCTGCTGAGCAGCCACGCAGCGACGAAGCCGCCGATCGCGCCCGCGGAGTAGAGAATCGAAAGGGCGAGTGCGCGCCTGCGCACGAACCAGCGGGCCACACCGGCTTGCGTCGCGAGCGCGCTGCCGGTCACCACACCCGCGCCAACGATGACGCCGAGCGCGACCACCGCCTGCCAGGGTTCATGCACCCAGCTCGCCATGAGCGTGGCGCCCACGATGACCAGGAGACTCCCGATGATGAGTGTCCCGCGAACGCCGATCTTGTTGACCGACATCGCGACGATCGGGCCCGGGACACCGGACATCGCGATAAACACCGAGAAGATGATGCCCAGCGTGTGGCGATCGAAACCGAGCGTCTTCGCCATCGCCGCGCTGACGACGGCCTGTCCGTAAACCGGAAAGCCGAGATTCAAAAACATGATGAACCAGAACGCCCCGAGGAGCGCCCAGCCATAAAATCCGGCACGTGCGTTCGCTGCTTGCACTGGAACTCCGGTAGCCATGGCGCCCTACACGCGCTCGAGAATGAGCGCGATACCCTGGCCGACGCCGATGCACATCGTGCAAAGCGCGTAGCGGCCACGGGTCGCGAGCAATTGATACATCGCTGTCGTCGCGAGGCGCGCGCCCGACATGCCGAGCGGATGGCCGAGCGCAATCGCGCCGCCATTGGCATTCACGTGCGCGGCATCATCCGCGAGACCCAGTTCGCGCAGGACCGCGAGGGCCTGCGAAGCGAACGCCTCGTTGAGTTCGATGACCTCAAAAGCGTCGAGCTTGAGCTGCGCGCGCTCGAGCACACGGCGAGTAGCGGGCACGGGCCCCATTCCCATGATGCGCGGTTCCACGCCGGCGGTAGCGGCGGCGATCACACGGGCCTTTGGCGTCAGACCGTGACGCTGCGCTGCGGACTCCGAGGCAAGAATCAACGCGCACGCCCCATCGTTGACGCCTGACGCATTGCCGGCAGTCACGGTGCCGTTCGCGCGGAACGGCGTCGCCAGCTTTGCGAGCTGCTCGAGCGTCGTGTCGCTGCGCGGATGTTCGTCGCGCGTCACGACCGTCGGAGCGCCGCGTTTCACTGGAATTTCAACCGGCATGAGTTCCGCATTGAAAAAGCCGCGCGCATAGGCCGCAGCCGTACGTTGCTGGCTGCGCAACGCAAACTGGTCCTGATCCGCGCGCGATACCTTGAATTGCGCAGCCACGTTCTCGCCGGTTTCCGGCATCGAATCGATGCCGTAGCGCGCTTTCATCGCTGGATTCACGAAGCGCCAGCCGATCGTGGAATCGAAGATCTGCGCGTCGCGGTTGAAGGCCGCGTCCGCTTTTGGCATGACGAACGGCGCGCGCGACATCGATTCGACACCGCCCGCGATGACGACTTGGGCCTCGCCTGCCTTGATGGCGCGGGCGGCCATCGCGACCGCGTCGAGACCCGAACCGCAAAGCCGATTGACCGTTGCGCCGGGCACGCTCGCCGGGAGACCTGCGAGCAGCACCGCCATGCGCGCGACATTGCGATTGTCTTCGCCGGCCTGATTCGCGCAGCCGAGGAGCACCTCATCTATAGCGGCCGGATCAAGCGCGGCATTGCGCTGCATGAGCGCGCCGATCGGGAGCGCCGCGAGATCGTCGGGGCGCACTGTCGCCAGCACGCCGCCATAACGCCCGATGGGCGTGCGCACGGCATCGCAGAGGAAAGCTTCGGTCATTGTCGGGACGGCTCCTTGAGGAACTTGAGCACAGCCGCGTCGAATTCCGCCGCGGCCTCGATATTGGACACGTGCGCCGCGGCCAGCTCAACCCAGCGCGAACCCGCGATTTGATCGCGGAGGTACCGGCCGTAATCAATGGGCGTCGCCGGATCCTGGGTACCGGCGATCACGAGCGTTGGAACTTTGATCCTGGCCAGAAGTGGCCGCATGTCCATATCGCGTACCGCCTGGCAGGCGGCAATGTAGCCGGCCGGCGGCGTCGCAAGCAGCATCTTTCGCACCCGATCCGCCGCGGCCGGTTCCGAGGAGCGGAAGTGCGGCGTGAACCAGCGCTCCAGCATCGTATCGGTCACCGCGCGCATCCCATTCCAGCGCACCGCTTCAATGCGCGCATTCATGCCCTCGGGCGCCGCGAGGTGGGCGGTGGTATTGGCCAGCACCAGCCGATCAATCCGGTCCGCCGCGTTCGCGCCGAGCCACATGCCGACCATGCCGCCGAGCGACAGGCCGCAGTAACTCGCGCGCACGACCCCGAGCGCATCGAGGAGCTCCACGACATCGCGCGCAAGCCGCTCAACCGTATAAGGCCCGGGCTCCATCTGCGACAGGCCGTGACCGCGGCTGTCGTATCGCAGGACGCGGAAGTCACGCGACAACGCGGCAATGTTGGGATCCCACATCGTGTGGTTCGCGCCGAGCGCATGGGTGAGTACGAGCACCGGCGCCAACTCGGGTCCGTCCCATCTATAGAAGAGTCGCGTACTTGCGGTTGTTATATGCGGCATGCCGGCTCCGGTCGCCTGTCACCGGGCATGCTAGCCTCTCACATCCTGGCGCGCGGCGGCATATTCGGATGGGGTGCGGCGCTTGGATTGCGCACCACGCGCTTAACCGGCGAACGCGGACTATGGCAGAGTAGAAGAATGAATGTGCCTGCCTCGCTCATTGAAGCTCTCTCTTCCATGCCGCAGCAGTTCGAACGCGCGTTCCGGCTGGTGCCGCGCAGCCGCCTCAACTGGAAGCCGGAGAGCTGGGAGGGTATCCCCGGCGAGACGTTTTCGGCGCTCGAGCAGGCCTGTCACCTGCGCGACATCGAAATCGACGGCTACCATTTGCGCATCCGCCGCATGCTGGAAGAAGACGATCCTGCGCTGCCATCGATCGACAGCTACGAGCTTGCGCGTGAGCGCCGCTACGGTGAAGCCGATGCGGCGCAGGTCATCGCAGCGTTCGGTGTCGCGCGCGGCGCCACCATCAGTATGCTGACGCGCGTACGCAGTGAGCACCTCGAGCGCACCGGCACCTTCGAGGGCTACGGACGGCTGACGCTGCTGGGTCTCATCCACTATCTGTGCAGTCACGATCAGCAGCACCTTGCGTGCATGCAGTGGCTGCTCGGCAAGATGTCGAATCGCTGAAGTCTCAAGTGAGTGTCATCCGCAATCAACACAGGGGAAGGAACATGAGAAAGTCGGGAAGCTTGCGTGCCGGATTCGCACTGTTGGCATTCGCCGTCCTCGCGCTGGGCACCGCGGCGCTCGCGAGCGCGGACAGTGCTGCGCCCGCCAAACGCTGCATCACTGTGCTCTATCCGAACACGCCGGACATCAAGTTCGACTTCGAGTACTACAAGTCGCACCACATCCCGCTCATCCTGCGGCTCTACGGGCGTGGCATCGCGAAGATTCAACTGCGGCGCGGTGTCGCCACGCAGGACGGCTCGCCGATTCCCTACGTTGCGGTCGTCAATATCTGGATCGGTTCGCAGAAAGTCTTTGACGATGCGAGCGCCAAGCACGCCAAGGAACTCATAGCCGATGTGCCGAACTTCACCAACGCGCGCCCGGTCATCCAGATCGACGAGATCGTCAAATAGCGAGTCGCGGGAGTTTCACCGAGCGTCAGATTCCATGTACTAGACGGAGCGTCTCGTCGTTTGCCTTGGCATGCGCGGCCCGCCCATCGGCGGAACGCAATCGACGCACAAAGCCGGGAATATCGGCGGCCTCCATCGGACGACCGAGTAGATATCCCTGGATCCCCGCGCATCCGGCGGAATCGAGGAAGTCGAGCTGACTTTCCGTT
>JBGPLJ010000268.1:0-5082 GCA_041486385.1 Steroidobacteraceae bacterium | reverse complement strand
CGGCGTCGTGCGCAGCTTTGACCATGGCCTCGATGCCTGCGCGGACGCGTTTGCGATCGGCGCCGCCCGCCTGCTGATACCAGAAATAATAGAGCGGGCCGACGAGTCGTTCCTGCAGGAATAGCTGCGTGCGTGGCGTAACCAGATAGTCGATGGGTTCGGCAACATGGCTCGCGAGCGCCGGGCAGGCGTGGTATTGCCGGTTCATCGAGTACTCGTATTCGGCGAGCGGTTGCTCGTAACGCCGCGCGTGGCTGGCGATTGCGCGCGGCCGGTAGATCTTGAGCGCGCAATCGCGGTCGCGGAGGCGCGCGGCATGCACGTTGCAGCGGCTGCCCGCGCCGATCAGAGAGCCACACTCGAGCCCCGCGAGGCGCGTGCCCGCGATCGCCTCGGCCAGTGTGACTGCTTCGGGGCTGGGCGCGTTCAGGTCGAGGTTTGATCGTCTGCGCATCGGCAGCGGATGCCTGGGGGCCAATCGGCGATAAGGACGCAAACGTATCAAGCGCCGCCTGCGGCGACAATCGTACGTATAATGCTGGGCTTTGACTTTCCCGCCCCGTCCTTAGGTCAAGGACGCTCGGGTCCGGCTTTCGAATGCAGCACATCCGCAATTTTTCCATCATCGCTCACATCGATCACGGTAAGTCCACGCTCGCCGACCGCTTCATCCAGCTATGCGGCGGCCTTGCCGACCGGGAAATGCAGGACCAGGTGCTCGATTCCATGGCGCTCGAGCGCGAGCGCGGCATCACCATCAAGGCGCAGTGCGTTACGCTTTACTACACGGGACGCGACGACGTGCGCTACCAGCTCAATCTGATCGATACGCCCGGGCACGTCGATTTTTCCTACGAAGTCTCGCGCTCACTCGCCGCCTGCGAAGGGGCGCTCCTGGTCGTCGATGCGGCCCAGGGCGTGGAAGCGCAGAGCGTCGCGAATTGCAATACGGCGATCGAGCAGGGTCTCGAAGTGGTGCCGGTCATCAACAAGATCGACCTGCCGTCCGCCGATCCGCCGAAGGTCATCAAGGAGATCGAGGAAATCATCGGCATCGAGGCGCATGACGCCTTGCTCGTGAGCGGCAAGACGGGTCAAAACGTGCCGGAGCTCCTCGAGCAATTGATCCGTCGGGTACCGCCGCCGAAGGGTGACCCCGCCGCGCCGCTGCAGGCGCTCATCATCGATTCATGGTTCGACAATTACGTCGGCGTCGTCTCGCTGGTGCGCGTCGTCAACGGCACGTTGAAGACGGGAGCCCGTATCCGCGTCTGGTCGACCGGCCGCAGCCACGAAGCCTCGCGCATCGGTCGATTCACGCCAAAGGCCTTCATCGAGAAGCAGCTGTCCGCAGGCGAAGTAGGGTTCGTCGCGGCCGGCATCAAGGAAATCGACGGCGCCCCGGTGGGCGACACCATTACACTTGACGCGACGCCGGCGAGCGGCCCGCTGCCGGGTTTCAAGGAGATCAAGCCGCGCGTGTTTGCCGGAGTCTTTCCGGTGAATTCCGAGGACTACGAGAATTTTCGTGACGCGCTCAAGAAGCTGCGCCTGAACGATTCGGCGCTGCACTTCGAACCCGAGGTTTCGACTGCGCTCGGCTTCGGCTTCCGCTGCGGGTTCCTCGGACTCCTGCACATGGACATCGTCCAGGAGCGCCTGGAGCGGGAGTATCACCTCGAGCTCATCACGAGCGCGCCGACCGTGGTCTATGAAGTCGCGAAGGTGAATGGCGAAGTCGAGTACGTCGATAACCCGTCGAAGCTCCCGCCGACGGTCGAAATCGCAGAGCTGCGCGAACCGATCATTACCGCGCACATTCTGGTGCCGCCGGAGCACGTCGGTGCGGTGCTCGCCCTGTGCACCGAAAAGCGTGGCGTGCAGAAGAAAATGCAGTTCCTCGGCAGCCAGGTGGCGCTCGAATATCAGCTGCCCATGGCGGATGTGGTGCTCGACTTCTTCGACCGGCTGAAATCCTGCTCGCGCGGCTACGCCTCGTTCGACTACGAGTTCAGCCATTTCAAGGTGGCGCCGCTCGTCAAGCTCGACATTCTCATCAACGGGGATCGGGTCGATGCGCTGTCGATGATCATTCATCGCGACAATGCCTACACGCACGGCCGGGAACTTGTCGACAAGATGCAGGAACTGATTCCGCGCCAGATGTTCGAGGTCGCGGTGCAGGCGGGGATCGGCGGCAATGTCGTCGCGCGGGCGACCGTCAAAGCCCTGCGCAAGAACGTGCTCGCCAAGTGTTACGGCGGCGACGTCTCGCGCAAGCGCAAGCTCCTCGAGAAGCAGAAGGAGGGCAAGCGGCGCATGAAGCAGGTCGGGCAGGTCGAGATTCCACAGGAAGCCTTTCTGGCCGTTCTCAAGGTGGGCAAGAAGTAACGCGCTGCGGCGCGTAACACAGCTAGAATTCGCCGGCCGTATGGGTAAGAGTCAAAAAAGCCAAGGGAATTCATGACAGTCCTCGGGTTGCTTATTGTAGTTGGCGTAGTTGCGGGAATGGTGTGGCTCGTCGACCAGTGGATCCTGGCGCCGCGGCGTCCGGCAGCTGCCGAGGAGACTGGCGGGAGTCCCGCCGTGCAGTTTGCGGGGTTCACTTTCCTCATCGCCTGCGCCGGCGTATTCATTCTTCTCAAGCGCTCGCCGGAGTATGCGTCGAGCTTCGAGCTCTACCCGGTGGTGGTGTTCGTCGCTATCGTCAGCTCCGTCATCCTGATCCTTGATGTGGCGCTGTTCGCGCCGCAGCGGGGCGCGCTCGGCGCCGCGCTCGCGGCAGGGGCCGCGAAACGAGCTGTGCCTGAAGTCATTGCCTTTACGCGGGTGATCTGCCCGGCGACGCTGTGGATGCTCGTCCTGCATTATTTCGGCGCGGACGCCCAGCTCACGCTGTCGAACTGCTCGCTCCTCGGCTTCGGCCTGATTTCTCTCTATGACGATTGGCTGTCGCACCCCCGCCGGCTGGCAGCGGATCCGGGGGCAGGCAAGCCGCTCCTCGTGAGAATAGTCGACGCGCTGCTGCTCGGCTCCGCGCTGTCGGCGGTCTGGGCACTCTTCACTACCGAAGCCGTCGATTTCAGCCTGGTGCTGGCGGTGCTCGCGCTCGCGAGCGGCGTGATCTGGTTGCTGGACCGTCTCGTGATGAACCGCGCGCGGCGCACGCTCGAGCCCGGCAAGGAGCCGCTGCCAGAACCTGTCTGGGTGGAATACGCGCGCACTTTCTTCCCGATCATCGTGATCGTGCTTGGCGTGCGCTCATTCGTATTCGAACCGTTCCGCATACCCTCCGACTCGATGATGCCGACGCTGCAGGACGGCGACTTCATCTTCGTCAACAAATATGCCTACGGGCTGCGGCTGCCGGTAATCAACACGAAAGTCACCGCGGGGCACGCGCCCGAACGCGGTGATGTTATCGTCTTTCGACTGCCTTCGAACCCCAGAGTCAACTACATCAAGCGCCTGGTGGCCCTGCCGGGCGAGCACGTGCATATCGTGGACAATCTGGTCTACATCAACGGCAAGCTGCAGGCGCAGCAGATCACCGGGACCTACTCGGGGCCCAAGGGTGACACGGAGTACTACTATCAGGTGCCGCTCGGCACGGAACAGCTCGGCAGCGTCCTGCATCCTGTGATGTACGCCCGCAAACCATCGACAAATTTCGATGCGGACGTGCCGACGGGCTATTATTTCTTCATGGGCGACAACCGCAACAACAGCATGGACAGCCGCTTTGCTCAAGAGGTCGGTTTCGTGCCCGAGCAGAATCTGGTGGGCCGGGCCGTAAGAGTGTGGTTCAACCTCGGGTATCTGAGCCGCATTGGTGAGGGAATACACTGATGCGCCAACGGGTGCCCAATTAAGGAGCGATTCTGATGCGACATCGTCAACGCGGCGTGACATTCATCGGCTGGATGTTTCTGCTGGTACCGATCGGCATCCTGGTGTATGCCGGCATCCGTTTGACGCCGATCTATCTCGAGTACATGAACGTGGCGCGCACGCTCGAACAGGTGAAGACTGAATTCGACGGCAACGGACCGACGGCATCGACGATACGCAACTCCATCGAGAAGCGCTTCGACGTGGAGGACATCAAGTCCATCGGCGTCAAGGATATCGTGATCCAGACGCGGGGCCACTCGCTGGCCGTGTCGGCGACTTATGACGCTCCGGCCGACCTCTTCGGCAACATCGAGCTGGTTGTGAAGTTCGACAAGACCGTCGAGATCAATCAGTAGTGCGATGGCCGATCGCCCGGCGCCCGATCCGGGCGGCATGAGCGGCGCGGCAGAGGCACGCGTGCGGTCCGCGGCCGACTGGCTGGTCGAACGTCTCGGCTACCATTGCCGGGATGGCGCTCTCCTCGAGGCCGCGTTGACCCATCGCAGTGCCGGCGGACAGCACAATGAGCGGCTCGAATTCCTCGGCGACGCCGTGCTCAATTGCGTCGTCGCCGACCTCCTGTATCGGCTTTATCCGCGCGCCGATGAAGGCGAGCTGAGCCGCCTGCGCGCGAGTCTCGTGAGCGGGGACAGTCTTGCGGAGACGGCCGCGGCGCTCGGTGTCGGGGAGGAGCTGCGGCTCGGCGCCGGTGAGCTGCGCAGCGGCGGCTTTCGCCGCCATTCCATTCTCGCCGATGCGCTGGAGGCGCTGATCGGCGCGACCTACCTCGACGGCGGCATCGAGGCCGCGCGCGGTGTCGTTGAGCGCATGCTCGCGGGCCGCATCGCCGGATTGCCTGATGCCGCACAGCTCAAGGATCCGAAAACACGCCTCCAGGAATATCTGCAGGCGCGCGGTCTGCCGTTGCCGGCCTACAATGTCGAGCAAGTCACCGGCGATGCGCATCAGCAGACCTTCGCCGTCAGTTGCGAGGTGGCCGCTCTGACTCTCAACGCCAGCGGCAGCGGCCTCAGCCGCCGGCGCGCCGAGCAGCAGGCGGCGGAAGAGATCCTGCGCCTCATTGACCTGCGCCCGAGCAGCCCCAATAACCAGTCCTGATTAGAGACTGCCCATGAGCCCGAACGACGACAGCAGCGACAATACGAGTGCGACGCCCGCGGGCGCCGG
>JBGPLJ010000267.1:0-5106 GCA_041486385.1 Steroidobacteraceae bacterium | reverse complement strand
GCTGTCGTGCAGCACAGGCGGCCGCAATAACGCTCGGCGGGCCCCACACACTGCAGCATCACGACCGACTGCGGCACATCGGATCCAGTCGCGAGCCGCTCTTCGAATTGTTGTTGCGTCACGATCCGCGCATCGGTTCCGAGTCCGTGGGTGCCGTCGCGGAACTCCTGCGCACCCGTGGCGACGATCGTGACGCCGTGGCGCAACTCGGTGCCGTCCGTCAGGCGGCTCGTGAAGTTGCCGAGAAACCCGGTGGTCTGCGCCAGCTCACTGCTCAGATGAACGCTGATCCGCGGATTGGCAGTGACGCGCGCGACGGTCGACTCCAGGAACGCACGCGGGTCTCCAGGACCCTCGAAATAGAAGACGTTCCGCAGATTGCCGCCGAGGCAACTGTCGCGCTCGACGAGATGCACGGGGAAGCCCTGGTCCGCGAGCGCAAGCGCGGCGATCATCCCCGCCGGCCCTCCGCCGATGACCAGCGCCGAACGCTCGATGGTGACCGGCATGGTGGTGAGCGCCTCCAGGCCGTTGACACGTGCGACCGACATGCGCACGAGATCGCTCGCCTTGCGTGTCGCCGCCGGGCGGTTGGAGGAGTGCACCCAGGAGCAGTGATTGCGGATGTTCGCCATGTCGAACAGGTAGGTATTGAGACCCGCCTCACGAATCGCGGACTGGAACAACGGCTCATGTGTACGAGGCGTGCAGCTCGCGACCACGACCCGGTTCAGACCGAGCGTGCGGACGCGCTCGCCGATCGATGCGATCGAATCCTGTGAGCAGGCATAGAGCAGCGTCTCGGCATGCGCGACCTTGGGCAAGGCACGCGCTGTCGCAGCGACCGCCGCCACATCCACGAATCCAGCGATATTGGTGCCGCAGTGGCAGACGAAAACGCCCACGCGTGCCTCCTCGCCCTCGATGCAGCGTTCCGGCGGATAGGAGGGCTCGCGCGCGAGCGCGCCGCGCGCGCTGGCCAGCATCCCGGCGGCCTGGCCCGCAGCCGCCGACGCTTCGACCACGGTTTCCGGGATGTCCTTCGGTTGCCGGAACGCTCCGGCAACGTAGACACCTGCCCGCGAGGTCTGCAGGGGATCGAAGCGCGTCGTCACGCAGAAGCCGTTCGCGTCGAGCTCCACCTGAAGATCCTGCGCGAGGCGGCGGACTGAAGGGGCGATCTCCATGCCGACCGAGAGCACGACGAGGTCGAACGTCTCTTCCGCGAGGGTGCCGTCCGTCTCAGATACGTAGCGGACCAGCAGATCATGTCTGATGCGATCCTCGGCGAGCGCTGAGATGCGGCAACGGTGATACTGGACGCCGTACTTTTCGCGTGCGCGCCGGTAATAGTCCTGGTAGTTCTTGCTGAAGGCGCGCATGTCCATCATGAACACGTGGACGTCGATGTCCGGTTCGTGCTCCTTGGCCATGACGGCTTCCTTGGCGGCGTACATGCAGCAGACCGCCGAGCAGTAGTCGTGCTTCTGATCGCGCGAACCGACGCATTGCAGGAAGGCGATCCTGCGTGCCTTTGCGCCATCGGACGGACGAAGGACATGCCCGCCTGTCGGCCCGGAAGCCGACAGCAGGCGCTCGAACTGCAATGAGGTCACGACATTCGGGAAGCGTCCGAAGCCGAACTCCTGCGACAGTCGGGCGTTGTACGCCTGAAAGCCGGGCGTGAGAATGACGGCGCCGACCTGGACCGTCTCGATGCGCTCGGTCTGCGAATGGTCGATTGCCTTGGCGGCGCATGCGCTGACACAGGCGAGGCATTCCGAGCAGCCGCCACATTCGAGACAGCGCTGCGCCTCAGCACGCGCCTGCTCCTCGCTGTAGCAAGCCTCGATCTCCGTGAATCCGCTCTGCCGCGCCGACAACGGGATCAACGTCGTGGGTACGCGTGCCTTGCGCCGCAGCTCGCCACGCTCGAGCTTAGCGTCGATCTCGGCGCGGTCCATATGGACCACCGGTTGCGCCGGCGTGCTGTGCGCGGGGCTCGGCTCACCCTCTATATAATGATGAATGCTCGTCGCCGCCCGATGGCCAGCAGCCACGGCTTCGATTACATAGCTCGTGCCGGTGGTCGCATCCCCGGCCGCGAACACGCCCGGCCGGCGGGTGGCAAGCGTTGCGCTGTCGACGGTGACGGTCGATTGCGGACCGACCGAAATTCCGGAGTCGGCGGGGATGTGCGCAAGGCCGGAGCTCTGACCGATCGAGAAGATCACGACATCGCACGGGAGCAGATGCCCGGAGCCCGGCTCGGTCTCGAGCGTCAGGCGGCGCTCGGCATCGAAGCGCATCGCCGTGACGCGCAGGCATTCGATCCCCGCCACTTGCCCGGCAGCGCCCTCGACGATGCGCTGCAAGGAGCATCCCGGGTGAATGGTGACCCCTTCCTCCACGGCCTCTTCGATTTCACGGGGGTGGGCCGGCATGGCCTCGCGCGACTCGAGGCACGCCATCGCAACCGAAGCGGCACCGAGGCGCACCGCCGTACGCGCGCAGTCGATCGCCACATTGCCGCCGCCGAACACGAGCACCCGTCGGCCGGAAAGCTGCGGAGCGTTGGCGCCACCCAGACGGACGTCGCGCAAGAACTGGGTGTTGACCATGACATCCGGCAGGTCGGCGCCGGGAACGTTGAGCTTCTTGCCCTGATGGGCTCCGACGGCGATCAGAACCGCCCCGTAGCCCTGCGAGAGCAGATCGGCGGGATTGGCGACCGGCGTGCCGAGGCGCAGATCGATCCCCAGGTCAACGATGTCCTGGACCTCCCGATCCACGATCGCGGTCGGCAGGCGATATTCGGGAACGCCGACGCGCAGCATGCCGCCGGCGACCGGAAGCGCCTCGAACACCGTGACGCCGTAGCCGAGTCGGACGAGGTCCTGCGCGGCGGTGAGTCCGCAGGGTCCGCTACCGATGACCGCGATCCGCTGCGAGCGCGTCTGTGGCACCGGGCTGATCTGTTCGCGCGTCTGCCCGTACGCCCAGTCGGTGACGAAGCGCTTCAGACCGTGAATGTTCAGCGGCTCGTCGACGAGGCCGCGGTTGCATGCGAGCTCGCAGGGATGATTGCAGATGCGCCCGCAGATGCCGGGGAAAGGATTGTCCTCCTTGATGGTCTTCAGCGCCTCGGCGTAACGACCCTCGCGTATGAGCGTGATGTAGCCCTGCGCCCGCTGACCGGCCGGACACGCGTCGCGACACGGAGCGGTGCCTTTCTTCTCGATGGCGTACGCGGCCGGAATCGCCTGCGCGTAGAGGCGGTAGGCGGCGCGCCGCTGTACGAGCCCTTGATTGAAGTCGTCGCTCAGGGTGCTCGGACAGACCTTGGCGCAATCGCCACAGCCGACGCACTTGTCGAGATCGATATAGCGCGGCTTGCGCCGCAACCTGGCCGTGAAATCTCCCGCCTCGCCGTCGAGCCCCAGGACTTCCGTGTCGGTCAGGATCTCGATATTGAGGTGGCGCCCGGTCTCGACCAGCTTCGGCGAGATGGCGCACATCGCGCAATCATTGGTGGGAAAGGTCTTGTCGAGCCGCGCCATGTGTCCGCCGATGGCAGACTTGCTCTCGACCAGGTAGACCTTGAAGCCTTGCTCCGCCAGATCGAGACTGGCTTGCATTCCGCCGATGCCGCCGCCGACAACCATGACAGCACCCGTCGGGTGCGCACGAGGGTGTCTGATTGCAGGCGGGTTCGGTTGCGGGCCCGCCGTACTCATGGAATTGGCCGCATCAATGGCTTATCCATGATGGGTTCCACTGTCCCGCGGGTGCGAAGGCCGCTCATACCCTATTCTTCTTCTATGGCGCAGCGGCTTGTCCATCCGCACAAACCGCAATGGCGGGCGCGCGCGATCAGCGCCCGCCCGAATTACGCCTCCAGTACGTAGAAGCAACACTCGAACGCGGGTCATACCGAGATAGCCGTCGTGGCAAGTACCCACGATCCGAATTGGGGGACGGCTATGCTGTCCACACTCCGTTCATCGGAGAGCGGCACTGTATGAACGTCGCCGAGCTTTTCGTCAAAGAGCATGCTCTCTTCAGGATGCTGCTCGATAGACTCGAACTCGATCTCACTCAAAGGCAGGATCGGGCACGCGCGGATGTGAGTGACGCTCTCCGGGCTTTGTTGCCGTCGCTCGACCGACATGCGGAGATCGAAGAAATTGTCTTTCGGTACCCGCCCGACGGCGCGGATGACAACCCCAACGCCCTCTCCGAGGTCGCGGCTCAACACCACGAACTCTCCGCCTTGCGAAATGAAATTCTGTCCGCTCTCGAGCGCTCTTCTGAGGAGTATCCGTTTGCAAGACTGCGGACGCTGACGGAGTCTCTGATCAACAACCTCCGCGTGCATCTGGAGACGGAGGAGACGCGCTTGTGGCCGTTCTACCAGGGAGCGCTCAAGCGTCCGCTGGATGCCGTAGTTCCGATCCATCTCGAGAAGCGCGCGCACGCTCTCGAACGGGAGTTGGGCCTGGCCATTGCCGCAATCTCCCACTCGGCATCAGGCGACTCGGAGAAGTCGTAAGAGGATTCCATGGTCGCCGCGATCGAGAAGGTGCTCGTGACGGGTGCCACCGGCTATATCGGCGGCCGTCTCGTTCCGCGCCTGCTCGAGCAGGGCTACTCGGTCCGCTGCCTCGCCCGCCATCCCGCTCATCTTGAGGACCGAGGGTGGTCCGGCAGTGAGATCGTGCAGGGAGACGCCCATCGTCCGGGCGATCTCGAGAACGCCCTGCGTGGCATGGACGCCGCGTACTACCTCATCCATTCGGTGACCTCCCGCAGAACCGACTTCCCTCTCGTGGAAGCCGAAGCTGCGCACAATTTCGCTCGCGCTGCCAGCAAGGCCGGAGTCAGGCGGATCGTCTACCTCGGTGGCATGGGCGGCGGCGCGGCCCGCCTTTCACGCCACCTGACGAGCCGGCAGGCCGTGGGTGAGATCCTCCGGCGCGAGGGGCCGTCCACCACCGAATTGCGCGCCGCGATCATCGTCGGCTCCGGCAGTGTGCCCTTCGAGATGATCCGCCATATCGTCGAACAGCATCCGATCATTCCTCGATTTCAGTGGCTGACGACCCG
>JBGPLJ010000266.1:0-5124 GCA_041486385.1 Steroidobacteraceae bacterium | reverse complement strand
CTCGATCGCGAGGGCGGCGCGCTGGCGAAGATGTTGCCGGCCTTCCGCCTCGGCGCGGGTGGCCGGCTCGGCACGGGACGCCAGTACTTCCCGTGGATTCACCGCGCGGACATGGCGGCCATCTGCCAGTGGCTGCTGGAGAATCCAAAAGCCCACGGCGCCTACAACGCGAGCGCGCCGACTCCGGTCACCAACGCCGAATTCACGCGCGCGCTCGGGCGGGCGCTCGGTCGTCCGACGCTCCTGCCGATGCCGGCGACGGCGCTGAAGCTCTTGTTCGGCGAGATGTCGGCACTCTTATTAATGAGTGACCGGATGCTGCCGAAGCGCTTGCTCGAAGAGGGCTTTAAGTTCCGCTATCCCGAACTCGACGGCGCGTTGCGGGCCGTGTTCGGTTCACGCATCTGAACCCCGACCGGTGCCGGTGCAATACCCCCGCGACACGCACGATGGCATTTCTTGGCATTCTGGCCGGATTCTAGCGTGGCTTGCTTCCCTGGGCGGCAGGATGATACGCACACAACTCGCCTCGCTTCATATATGCATACCGTGCATATACAATCCGGATCCAACGGAACGGCGAGCATATGAAGAAGGCGTATGACTTCAAGAAGGGTCGGCGAGGCGCCGTCTTGCCGGCAGCCGGCAAGACACGCATTACCATGTTTCTCGACGATGCCATCCTCCGGCACTTCAAGGCGCTTTCGGAAACCACTGGTAAGGGATACCAGACGCTGATTAACGAGGCGTTGGCGGGGGAAGTGGGTAGAGAAGCGCGGCCGTTGTCGGCGTCGGTCGTTCGCCGCATTGTCCGCGAGGAAATTACCCGCCGGGCGGGTACGCGAGGGCGCTCCTGAGCACAGGGCATGGAGTCAGCCTGCCCCGCTACGGGTACGTGAACGTCGTCTCCCGCTGATCGACCGTGTGCTGCGAGTTCTTGCCGTCCGCGGACAGCGTGACCTCGACCTTCTTCGTAATCGCGTAGCGATGCGGGATCAGGCTGTCGGGCTCGGTCACGAGTTCGGCATCCACCGTCACTGCCATCGTGGGCACGGCGCCAAAATCCTTGCCGGTGGTGGGCGTGTTTCCGAACACCGCGTGCGTGACACGCGCGAGGTCCGCCTCGTCGGGTTGCAGATGCATCTCCAATACCGCACAAGTCTGCGCGACGCCGGCGCGTTTGCAGGGCTCGAGGCGTGAGAGCCTGTACGTTCCATGCATCGAGAGGTTCGGCACGGGTTTTCGCGGAATCGGAAGCGCGACGAGGTCGTCGAAGTGGTACTCCTTGCCCACCGTCACGCGCTTGTCGATCCAGCGCGAGACCATGCGTTGCCAGTCCTCCGCGACGCGGCCCTCGAGCACCTCCTGCGACGTCGCACGCTCGAGGTAGCTCTCGAAGTTCACCAGATCGGACTGCGAGGCCTGCAGGCGTCCGAAGGTTTCGCGAATGTCCTCCCGCAGCGAGCTGCGCAGGCCCTGCAAGTCCTTGAGCCCCACGAAACGGCCGCTCGGCGTGATGAGGAAGTCGGGCGCTGCCACGGCGCCCGTCATGCGTGCGAGCAATTCTTCCTGGCCGGTCGCCGGGTCCGGGCTGAATCCCATGATTTTGTGCATGAGCGTGAGATTGTTGTTCTCCGCGTTCGTCGCGAAGGCGAATCGAATCGTCCAGCTGGGGCCCTGGGCACCCGAACCTGAGATGCGAATTTCTCCGGTGCCGCCGACGCCCGGCTGCCAGTCGTTCGCAAACGTGACGACTCGTGAATTGATGTCGGTCGCGTGCGCTGCGTCAAGCACTGCGCCGAGCGTGAGAGTCAGCAGTAGCGGCACCATCTTCATGGCATTCGAGTCTACCCGTGTGGCCGCATGCAATGAAAGCCGGACCCTAGGGACGGGCGCGGATCTGGATCTTTGATACATACCAAACGGAGAACGGCGTTTGTCGATATTTCGACAGGATATGAGCATTGCATGACACTACGCAATTGTAGTAACAAAGGAGTATGATCACTTTCGAATGGGACGAGGCCAAGAACGGCCGTAACCAGCGCAAGCATGGCGTTTCGTTTCAGAAAGCCAGTCGCGTCTTCGACGATCCAAACGCCCTGATGGCTCTCGATGGCGTGGAGGGTTCGGAGGAGCGCTGGCGCGCCATCGGCAGAGTCGACGCAACTACGGTAGTTGTTGTCGCGCATGCCGTGCGCATAAGGGCAGGCAACGAAGTCATCAGAATCATCTCCGCTCGTAGGGCATCGCAACAGGAATCGGACCGGTATGAAGAGCAAGTCTTCCTCTAGTGGATCGCGGCGGGCAGCGACCAAATCCGCGCGAGGTCGAGCGATATCGAAGGACAGCATGGAAATCCCGCCGCTCGATGAGGAGTTCTGGGCGAAGGCCGTGCGCAATCCCTATTTTCGTCCGCTCAAGCGGTCGACGACCGTCCGTATCGACGCCGATGTGCTGGCCTGGCTCAGGGCGCAGGGCAAAGGCTATCAAACCCGCATCAATCGAATCTTGCGGGCGGCCATGCTTCACGTCACGAAGAAAGGGCAATAACCCCGAACGCTGACACCGGTACCGGGCGGGGGAATTGATAATGCCAGACCCGGCGGGCCACCCGCTGCGTTTCACGCGCGGGATGATTTAGCCGGCAGTAGACTGACCGCCTCCGTCAGGGGCCAGGGATAGCACATGTCAAAACGAATCCTGTCGTTCGCATTGATCCTGCTCGCGACCGCATCGCTGCCTGCACTTTCAGCCTCAACCTACGTACCGAGCGAGCTGACAGGCTGGGAAGCCTGGGTTCTGAAGGGACAAGAGTATCGCCGCTGCCCATTGATGCGCGCAGCCGACGAAGATACCGATTCGGACGACGAGGGCTCGTTCCGCTGCATGTGGCCGGAACGCCTGGTTCTCGACGTCAACGCCCACGGCGGCACCTTCACGCAGCGCTGGCAGGTTTTTGCCGAGGGCTGGATTACATTGCCCGGGGATCTCGAGCATTGGCCGCGCGATGTTCGCTCGAATGGCGCGCCGCTCGCCGTCGTCGCCCGCGAAAAACTGCCGCAGGCACGGCTCACACCGGGGACCTATTCGCTGAGCGGACGCTTCGAATGGTCCGAGCGGCCCGAGGCATTAGCTATTGCCACGGAAACGGCGCTCGTCGATCTCACCATCGACGGCCAGCGAGTCGCGCAACCCGAACGGCCGCAGGGCGATCTCTGGCTCGGCAAGCGCCACACCGTGAGCGAGGCCAACGGTCTCGAAGTGCAGGTCTATCGGCTGGTGCGTGATCAGATCCCGGTCGAGGTGACGACGCTCGTTCGTCTGCAGGTCGCCGGCGAGGGACGCGAAGAGCTGTTGGCTCGCGCTCTGCCCGATGGATTTACGCCGACGAGTATCGAGAGCGAATTGCCGGCCAGGCTCGAAGCCGATGGCCGGTTGCGCGTGCAAGTGCGACCCGGCAGCTACGACATCACGCTCATCGCGCGGGGCGCAAGCGTCGCAACGACATTGAAGCGACCGCCGCTCGCGCCGGCCGGAGCGCCCTGGCCGCGCGATGAGATCTGGAGCTTCGCGGGTGATGATCGATTGCGCGTCGCCGCCGCCGAAGGCCCCGAATCATTGGACCCGAAGCAGGCCAATGTGCCGCCGTACTGGCAGGGACTGCCGGCCTATCGGATGACGGCCGACGCAACGCTCACCGTGAATGAACGAAGCCGCGGCCTCGGTGCCGGCGATGACAACCGCCTGCAGCTGAACCGAATGCTATGGCTCGACTTCAATCACGAGGGGTTCACCGCCGTCGATCACATCGGCGGAAACCTGCGGCGCGACTGGCGGCTCGACATGGCGGCGCCGTTCACACTCGCGAGCGTTCGCAGCGGCAATGAAAATCTGCTGGTGACGAATACGCCGGGAGCGGACGCGAAAGAGGGCGCTCGCACCGGTGGCGAGTTGCGAACGCCGAGCTTGCAACTCACCACGATTGCGCGCAGTGGCGCCAGCGGCGGCGCATTGCCCGCGAGCGGCTGGACGACCCGCTTCGAACAAGTACAGGGCCAGCTCTTCCTGCCGCCCGGGCATCGATTGCTCGCGGCCATCGGACCGGACTCGGCGCCGGGCACCTGGTGGTCGCGCTGGACCCTCTGGAATCTTTTTGGCCTCTGCATCGTGGTCGCCGTCACCTATCGAATCGCGGGCCGCATCGTGGCTGGCATTGCGCTCCTCGGGCTCGCTCTCATGTATCAGGAGAACCCTGACTTCATCTGGCTCTGGGCGAACGTGCTGGCGGCGATCGCAATCGCACGCGCGGTGCCCGAAGGCCGGCTGCGCCGCGTCGCCAATGGCTATCGAATGCTGAGCATCGTGGTGCTCGGACTCGCCTTGCTGCCGATGCTGTGGAGCCAGGTGCGCTATGCGCTTTATCCGCAGCTCGAGAACAATGCGCTCTACGACCTTTCGTCCGCCTTCGGACGCCGCGATGGCGGTGAGCTCGTCCCACTAGCGGCAGATATGGCGCCGCCACCGCCGATGGCCATACCTGAAGGCAAGATTCAGGGCACCCTCCTGCGAGAAGCTGCACCAGCGGCGGCGCCTGCCGAAACAGAAGAAATATCCGTCACCGCGATGAAGAGGAACGTGACGCTCGGCTCCGTGAGTTCCGGGCTCAACGCCGCACAAGTGGTTCAGCGCTATGCACCGGGCACGCAGCTGCAGACCGGGCCCGGCATTCCGTCGTGGAGTTACAACGAATATCGCTACAGCTGGTCGGGGCCGGTCGAGCCGGGCGACAGCGTGCACTTCATCTACATCGGACCGCTGTTGCTGAGCCTGTGGCGCGTGCTCGGCGTGGTGGCGCTCGCCGCGTGGTTCATCGCGTTGCTGCAGAAAAGCTTCGGCTGGCAGTTGCGTACACCGTGGCAGGGCGGTCGCGTCATCGCGAGTGCATTGCCATTCATCTGCTGCGGACTGCTGTCGGCACTCGCGCTGGTGGCTGCGCCAACGGCACGCGCAGCCTCGACGCCGGACACCGCACTGCTCAACGACCTTAAGTCGCGGCTGACCGAGGCGCCCGAGTGCGCGCCGACATGCGCCGAAATTACCGCCGCGCGCGTGAGCGTCGCG
>JBGPLJ010000265.1:0-5168 GCA_041486385.1 Steroidobacteraceae bacterium | reverse complement strand
CTGCATTGTGCGCGCCGAACATCGACCAGCGCACGGTTGCACGCGCCGTGCCGTTCTCGAGCACGCGAAACTCGCTGTAGTCACCGGCAGGGGGCGCCTCGACGGTCCAGCGCGCCCCTGCGCCCGGAAGTCGGGAGAATCCTTCGACCGGCGTCCAGCAGCCGAGCGCCAGCGCGCGCTTCAGATGCTCATCCGCCGCGTTCGCGACAATGCGCCCGTCGCCCGGCACCGTGCGCACGAGCTGATGAAACATGCGCTCGATCGCTTCGACATCCGGATAGATGTCGGCGTGGTCGAACTCGAGATTGTTCAGGAGCGCGGTGCGCGGTCGGTAGTGCACGAACTTCGCGCGCTTGTCGAAGAATGCGGTGTCGTACTCATCCGCTTCGATCACGAAATAGGGCGCGCGGCCGAGCCGCGCGCTGATGCCAAAGTTCGCCGGCACGCCACCGATGAGAAAGCCCGGCTCGCGGCCGTTCGCTTCGAGAATCCACGCGAGCATGCTGGTCGTGCTCGTCTTGCCATGCGTGCCGGCAACCGCCAGCACCCAGCGGCCGCGCAGCACGTTCGCGGCGAGCCACTCCGGACCCGAGGTGTAGGGGATGCCGCTCGAAAGGAGCGCCTCGATCACGGGATTGCCGCGCGTCATCACGTTGCCGATGACGACGATGTCCGGTGCCGGCTCGAGCTGGCGCGCTTCGTAGCCCTGGATGATTTCGATGCCAAGCGCCTCGAGCTGCGTGCTCATCGGCGGATAGACATTGCGGTCCGAGCCGGTGACGCGATGACCCGCCGCACGCGCGATCGCTGCGATACCGCCCATGAACGTACCGGCAATGCCAAGAATATGAACGTGCACGGCACCATGATCGCACAGGCGCATGCGAATTGAAGAGGCGCGCAGCCACGCCGCGGTTGAAGTCGAAGCGCGCGCGCTCGATCATGGGAGGACGCAATCCATCGGAATCCCATGCCACAGACCGCAGCCTACCAAAGCCTCATCGCCGCCGACGTGTCGCTCGCGTCATTGCTGGCGCAACTGGAGGACGACACCCGCATAGCGGTCGATACGGAGTTCCTCCGTGAGAGCACCTACTTCCCCCGCCTGTGTCTGGTCCAGATCGCCGGCCGCGAGGCGCTGGGGCTCGTCGACACGCTCGCTGGCTTCGAGCTCGGTCCACTCCTGCAATTTCTGGCAGATCGGTCGCGTTCCAAAGTGCTGCACGCCGCCCATCAGGATCTCGAAATCTTCGCGCATGCATCGCAAGCGGTGCCCGGGCCCATTTTCGACACGCAGCTCGCCGCCGGTCTCGTCGGCTATGCCCCGCAAATCGGCTTCGGCGATCTCGTACGTGAGGTTCTCGGTGTCACGCTCACCAAAGGTCTCGCGCGCACCGATTGGTCACGCCGCCCCTTAAGCGCGGCACAGCTCGAGTACGCACGCGATGACGTGCGCTATCTGCTACCGCTCGCCGATGCACTCATGGAGCGTCTCGAAAGAGCAGGTCGCACGGCGTGGTTTGCCGAGGATGCGTGCGGCGCTGAAGACCTCACGCGCTACGTCCAGGATCCGGCAACGGCGTGGGAGCGGCTCAAGTGGGCACACTCTTTGAGCGGCGCGCGGCTCGCCGCAACGCAGAGAATCGCGGCCTGGCGCGAAGAGCGGGCGCTGCGGCACGATCGGCCGCGCGGCTGGATCCTGAGCGACATCGCGATCAGCGAACTCATCGAGCGCATGCCGAAAAGCCGGGCGGATCTCGAGCGCCTGCGGGAACTGCCGCCGGCTGTGCTCAGCCGCTGCGGCGCGGAACTGCTGGAGTTGACGGCCTCGCCGGGCGAGCCGAGCACGGCGCAGATTCGCGATACGTCGCGTCTCGATCCCGCGCAGATGGCGCTCGTCAAGAAGCTCGGCGAAGAGCTACGCCGGATCGCCGCCGAGCTTGGGCTTGGCGCCGAGGTGCTCGCGACGCAAAAGGAATTGCGCTCGCTCGTGCGCGGTGAACGTGACGTCGGTGTGCTCAGCGGCTGGCGGCGCGCGGTCGCGGGCGATGCGCTGACGGCGCTCCTCGGCTAGGCCCCCGACTTGGAACCACCGGTGATCGCGCGCTCTATGCGCGCGAATACATCATCGACGCTGCCCTCGGCATCGACGTGCCGCAGCAGCCCCTGCTCGGCGTAATACTCGATGAGCGGCTGCGTCTCAGCCGCGTACACCTTGAGCCGATTGCCGATCACGTCCTCACGATCATCGGGCCGCTGCACGAGCAGCGTGCGCTCCGGACAGTTCGTGCAGCGCGGTGGACTCCCAAGCACATCGCTATAGATGTTGTAGACGCGCTTGCATTTCGGACACACGCGCCGGCCCGTGAGCCGCCTGAAAAGAACGTTCGTATCGATATCCATGAGCACGACCGCATCGATCGGCGCGCTGAGCTCCGCGAGCAGCGCCCCGAGTGCGTCGGCCTGCACGCGATTGCGAGGAAAGCCATCGAGGATGAAGCCGCCGCGCGCATCGGGCTCCGCGAGGCGTTCGCGAATGATGCCGAGCACGATCGCGTCATCGACGAGCTTGCCCGCAGCCATCGCCGCTTTGGCCTTGAGGCCGAGGGGGCTGCCCTGGTTGCACGCGTCGCGCAGCAGATCGCCGGTCGAAATCTGCGGGACGCCGTAGCGCTCGGTGAGCTTTTGCGATTGTGTGCCCTTACCCGAGCCGGGCGCGCCTAGAAGAATGAGTCGCATGCTGAAGCGGTCCCCCTAGACCCCCCCGGAAAAAAGGCACGTAACGCTACAGGTATCGACCGAGAGGCGTCAATGCGCGGGAGGCGTCTGCTATCCTTTTGAGCCACTCCGCGCCTGCCGCAATGCGCGGGGGGCACATACATGGGAGAGCGACGATGAAGACTAAGAGCGTGGCGCGCAATGCATTCTATGCGCAGTCCGGCGGCGTTTCCGCGGTCATCAATGCATCGGCGTGCGGCGTCATTGAGACGGCGCGCAAGCACGCAAAGCACATCGGCAAACTCTACGCGGGTCGCCACGGCATCATTGGCGCGCTGACCGAGGATCTTGTCGACACCGGCAAGGAGAGTGCCGCCGCTATTCGCGCATTGCGCCACACACCGGGCGGCGCCTTCGGCTCGGCGCGCTACAAGTTGCAGGGTCTCGATAAGAATCGCGCCGAATACGAGCGCCTCATCGAAGTCTTCCGCGCGCACGACATCGGCTATTTCTTCTACAACGGCGGCAACGATTCGATGGACACCGCGCACAAAGTGTCGCAGATCGGGAGCGAGCTTGGCTATCCGATCAACTGTATTGGCGTGCCGAAGACGGTCGACAACGATCTGCCGTTCACTGATCAGTGCCCGGGCTTCGCATCGGTCGCGAAATACATCGCGGTGTCGACGCTCGAAGCCGCGCTTGACGTCAAGTCGATGGCGCGCACGTCGACCAAGGTGTTCGTGCTCGAGGTGATGGGCCGTCATGCGGGCTGGATTGCGGCCGCCGGCGGACTCGCCGGGCGCAGCCCAGGCGACGCCCCGCATATCATCCTGTTCCCGGAGATTCCGTTCGAAAAGCCCAGGTTTCTCGAGCGCGTGAAGCAGTGCGTGACGGACTATGGCTACTGCGTGGTCGTGGTCTCGGAAGGCGCGCGCTATGCGGACGGCAAGTTTCTCGCCGAAGCAGGCACGAAGGACGCCTTCGGTCACACGCAGCTCGGCGGCGTCGGCCCGGTCGTCGCGGACATGGTGCGCGCCGCTCTCGGCTTCAAGTATCACTGGGCGGTCGCCGACTATCTGCAGCGCTCGGCGCGGCACATCGCGTCCAGGGTCGACGTGGAGCAGGCGTACGCCGTCGGCAAGGCCGCCGTCGAGCTTGCCATCAAGGGCCACAGCGCGATCATGCCGATGATCAAGCGCAAATCCTCCAAGCCCTACCGCTGGGTCATCGAACACGTGCCGCTCGCCAAGGTCGCGAACGTCGAGAGGCACGTGCCGCGCGAGTACATCACCGCCGATGGTTTCGGCATCACGGCCGCCTGTCGCAACTATCTCGAGCCCCTGATCGCAGGCGAGGACTATCCGCCCTACAGCCGCGGATTGCCGGCCTACGTCACGCTCAAGTTGAGTCCGGTGCGCAAGAAGTTGTCGACGACGTTTGTGGTATAGTTCGCGGCCTTTTTGGGGCGCTCGAAAAGCTCGCGGGCGACGTATTTCAAAGAAGAGCGCCAGCGCCCCGGCACATTTTTAAACAATTTTCTAACGCCAGAACGACCCCGTTTCGAGGGAGTGCTCATGTCAGCGAATCTTGCTCTGTGGCTCGCCGTCGGTGCGGGTGTGGTTGCCATCCTGTACGGCATCGTATCGGTCCGCTGGATTCTCGCGCAGCCCGCGGGCAGCGCTCATATGCAGGAAATCGCCGCCGCCATCCAGGTCGGTGCGCGCGCCTACCTCAACCGCCAGTACACGGCCATCGCGATCGTCGGCGTGGTTCTGCTGTTGATACTCGGACTCTCACCCCTTGGCTGGGCCACCGCGGGCGGATTCGCCGTGGGCGCCCTCCTCTCCGGCCTCGCCGGCTACATCGGCATGAATATTTCGGTGCGCGCGAATGTGCGCACGGCACACGCGGCCAGCATCGGGCTCAACCCTGCCCTGCAGGTTGCATTTCGCGGTGGCGCCATCACCGGCATGCTGGTCGTGGGACTTGGCCTCCTCGGCGTTGCAACTTACTTCGCGCTGCTGCGCCAGTACATCGGCGACGAGAAGGCCCTGCATTCGCTCGTCGGGCTCGCCTTCGGCGGCTCCTTGATTTCAATCTTCGCGCGCCTCGGCGGCGGCATCTTCACGAAGGGCGCCGATGTCGGCGCAGACCTCGTGGGTAAAGTGGAAGCCGGCATCCCTGAAGATGACCCGCGCAATCCGGCCGTGATCGCGGACAACGTTGGTGACAACGTCGGCGACTGCGCCGGCATGGCGGCGGATCTCTTCGAAACCTACGCGGTTACCGTCGTCGCAACGATGGTCCTCGGCGGCCTCCTCTTCAAATCCGACGCCGGCCTCGATCTCAACTACATCCTGTTCCCGCTGGTGCTCGGCGCGGTGTCGATCGTCGCGTCAATCATCGGCTCGTATTTCGTGCGCGTGCGCGACGGCGGCAAGATCATG
>JBGPLJ010000264.1:0-5210 GCA_041486385.1 Steroidobacteraceae bacterium | reverse complement strand
ATTCGTCAGGCGCACGCGCGCGACCTTGCGCAGCGCCGAGTTCGGCTTCTTCGGCGTCGTGGTGTACACGCGCGTGCAGACGCCGCGCTTCTGCGGCGAGGCATTCAGCGCCGGCACCTTGCTCTTATAGGTATCGGCCTGACGGCCCTTGCGGATCAACTGACTCGTGGTCGACATGGCGGTCCTGTTTTTTTGGCGTGCGAATTCTCGATCGCACAAGAAGCACCGGGCCGCCTTCTGGGGCGGCCCGGTCATCATTCTTGGCTTTGGCGCCGGCAGGAAAAGGGCCGATGCGCAAAGGCCGGCGATTCTAGGAATGGGGCCGCCTCGTGTCAAGAAAATGACGCGCTGCAGGAAGCCAACGACCCCCTCGGCGCCGGACGACTTCAGCGCCTGTCCGGCAGCCTGCTCCGCAAAGGGCTAAGGCTTGCGCTTCTGGATCTTGATCTCCACCCGCCGATTCTTCTGCCGGCCGTCGGTGGTGTCGTTGGTCGCGATGGGCCGGGTCTCCCCGAGCCCAAGGGTCGTGATGCAGCCGGGCAGGAGCCCACCGCGCGAGGTCAGCCACTGTTTGACGGCACTCGCGCGGTTTTCCGACAGCCGTTGGTTCGCCTCGGGCTTGCCCACGCTGTCGGTGTGTCCTTCGATGAGCACGGGCAAGCCGGGGTAGCTCTGCATCAGATTGGCGAGCTGCTGCAGTGACTGCGTGGCGGTCCGTCGCAGAGTGAACCTGCCCGTATCGAACAGCACCGCCGCGCCAAGATTCACGTGGATCGCATTGGCGTCCTCGGTAACTCCAAGCTGCGTCCGGCTGCTGACTACGCCCTCGTTGAAGTCCTGCAGGTTGAAGATCTCTTCCTTTTCACCCGGCGCCGTGACCCAGAGTTGCAGGTTGGTGAAATCGGGAAGCTTGCGCGTGCCCTTATCGAGAAAGTAGATCTTGCCTTCCATGCTGACCGGAGATTGATCCCTGGAGCCAAACTCCGAGGGCGGCGCGGGACAACCGTCGTTTTGGGCGGCGCCAACCGCAAGCGATGCAGCCAGAAAGACCGTTCCGAACAGGGCAATCGCTTCGAGTCGACGTCGTCTCACAGGCCCTTCTCCCCGTCGCTACGCTCCCAATCCAAAGCCATTTCCCTGTGGGGTCGAGACAGCGCCAACCCGGCTCGGCGACTATACGATCGCCGAGCCCATCCTGAGTAAGGAGTCATCCATGACGCGCCGACTCTCCCTGCGATTCATCTTTCTGGTCAACTTTCTGGCCTTCTCGGCCGCGCTTGTCGCGAGCGCGAGCACCGCATTGCCGGCAGAAGCGGTCAGCGGGTTACGCCTCTACGCCGCCGATTGCGGCCGGCTCGACTTCAAAATGCTCAATTCGTTCTCCGACACGGACGAATATGACGGTCGCTCGGGGAGCCTCATCGTGCCCTGTTTCATCATCCGGCACCCCAAAGGCACTCTCGTCTGGGACCTTGGTCTCGGGGATTCGCTCGTCGCGAACAAGGCGGGTATCGACAACGGTCCCGTACACCTCAGCGCGAGCGTGACACTTCTCGATCAACTGAAGGCGATCGGCCTCACGCCGGCGGACGTGAACTTGATTGCGTTCTCGCATCTGCACTTCGATCACACGGGCAACGCGAATCTCTTCCCCGGATCGACCTGGATCATCAATAGAAGAGAACTCGCATATGCGCTGTCGGAGCCGCGCCCGTTTGGCGTTGCACTCGACACGTTCAGCGCCTACAGCAAGGCGAAGACCGTGATGATCGATGGCGACTACGACGTCTTCGGCGACGGCAGCGTGCGGATCCTGCGCACTCCGGGGCACACGCCCGGCCACCAGATTCTCGAGCTGAATCTGAAGAAGGCAGGGACACTGATCCTGTCAGGCGATCTCTATCATCTGCGCGAGAGCGTCGCTACGCACCGCCTGCCGACGATCAATGTCGATCGCGCCGACACGCTCGCTTCCATGGATCGCGTCGACAAGTTGCTCATCACGACGCACGGACGCCTGATCGTGGAGCACGACTACGGCGACTTCAAATCGTTGCCGAAGTTACCGGCATTTCTCGACTGACCAGGGGCGACGCCCCCCCCCCGAGAAAACGAAGAAAAGAAAAAGGGGCATTCCCAACGGGAATGCCCCCCTGATTGCCCGGCATTTCAAGCTGCCGTCAGCTCGCGTGCGCCTCTGACTCTTCGCCGACGCTGCCGCTCTCTTCGGAGTCGGGGAGGCTGCCGCCGACGTCCATGAAGCTGCGGCGCTTGCCGTCGTCCGTCTTGCGGCGCCGACGCGCGTGGTACGCGAAGCCCGTGCCCGCCGGAATCAACCGGCCGACGATCACGTTCTCCTTCAGGCCCCGCAGATCGTCCTTGAGGCCACGCACCGCAGCTTCGGTCAGTACGCGAGTCGTTTCCTGGAACGAGGCCGCCGAGATGAACGACTCGGTCGCAAGCGAGGCCTTGGTGATGCCGAGCAGGTTCGGTTCGAACCGTCCCGGCTTCTTGCCTTCTGCCACCGCGCGATCGTTGGCATCGAGGATGCGCGCACGATCGAGCTGCTCGCCCTTGAGGAAGCCGGTATCGCCGATTTCCTTGACCTCGCACTTGCGCAGCATCTGCCGAATGATGACTTCGATGTGCTTGTCGTTGATCTTCACGCCCTGCAGACGATAGACGTCCTGAATTTCGCGCACGAGGAAGTTCGCGAGCGCCTCGACGCCCTGCAGACGCAGGATGTCATGCGGATTCTGCTCGCCGTCCGCGATGACTTCGCCGCGCTCGACCTGTTCGCCTTCGAATACGTTCAGGTGACGCCACTTCGGGATCAGCTCCTCGTACTTGTCGCCCTCTTCCGGCGTGATGACGAGGCGCCGCTTGCCCTTGGTTTCCTTGCCGAAACTCACCGTGCCCGTGTGCTCCGCGAGAATCGCCGAGTCCTTCGGCTTGCGGGCTTCGAAGAGGTCCGCGACGCGCGGCAGACCGCCCGTGATATCGCGAGTCTTGGAGGATTCCTGCGGGATACGCGCAATGACGTCGCCCACAGAGACCTTGACGCCGTCCTCCAGACTGACAATAGCGCCGGCCGGCAGCGAGTAGGACGCCGGTATGTCCGTGTTCGCGAACGTGACTTCCTTGCCCTTGCCGTTCACGAGCTTCACCACGGGGCGCAGATCCTTGCCGCTCGCGCCGCGCTGTTTCGGATCGAGAACCACGGTGCTCGAAAGACCCGTGACTTCGTCGACCTGTGACTGCACCGTAAGGCCATCCACGAAGTCCTGGAACTTGATGTAGCCCGCGACTTCGGTGACCACGGGGTGCGTATGCGGATCCCAGTTCGCGACGCCCTGGCCCGCGGCGACGATGTCGCCGTCGCTCACTGCCAGAATCGCGCCGTAGGGAATCTTGTAACGCTCACGCTCGCGGCCGAATTCGTCGACCACGCCGAGTTCACCTGAACGCGACACCGCAACCCAGTGACCTTTTTCATGGTGCACCGTCTTGATGTTGTGGAGCCGCGCCGTGCCCTTGCTCTTGATCTCGACGCTGTTTATTGCCGCTGCGCGCGAGGCCGCGCCACCGATATGGAACGTGCGCATCGTGAGCTGCGTGCCAGGCTCGCCGATCGACTGCGCCGCGATGACGCCCACCGCTTCGCCGATGTTGATGAGCCGTCCACGCGCAAGATCGCGGCCGTAGCACGTCGAGCACACGCCGTAGCGCGTTTCGCACGTGATCGGCGAGCGGACCTGCACGTGATCGACACCCATCAGTTCGATGGTCTTCACGAGCTTCTCGTCGATGAGCGTGTTCGCCGGAACCAGCACTTCATTCTTGGTGCCGGGCTTCAACACGTCCTCCGAGAGCACGCGTCCGAGGACGCGCTCTCCCAGTCCCTCGACAACGTCGCTGCCTTCAACAATAGGCGCCATGGCGAGACCGAACGAGGTGCCGCAATCCGTCTCCGTGACCACGAGATCCTGCGCGACGTCGACGAGACGGCGCGTGAGGTATCCCGAGTTCGCGGTCTTCAACGCCGTATCGGCAAGACCCTTGCGGGCGCCGTGCGTCGAGATGAAGTACTGCAGGACGTTCAGGCCCTCACGGAAGTTCGCCTGAATCGGCGTCTCGATGATGGAGCCGTCCGGCTTCGCCATCAGACCGCGCATGCCGGCGAGCTGCCGGATCTGAGCCGCCGAACCGCGCGCGCCGGAGTCGGCCATCATGAAGATCGAGTTGAACGACTTCTGCGAGGTCTTCTTGCCGTTCGCGTCGGTCGTCTCCTCGGTCCCGAGTTTTTCCATCATGGCCTTCGCGACCTGATCGTTGGTGCGCGACCAGATGTCGATGACCTTGTTCTTGCGCTCGCCATTCGTGACGAGACCCGAGGCGTACTGGTCCTGGATCTCCTTCACTTCTTTCTCGGCGGTCGCGAGAATCTTGGCCTTCTGCTGCGGCACCACCATGTCATCGACGCCGATCGAAACACCGGCGCGCGTCGCGTAGTGGAAGCCCATGTACATCAGCTGGTCGGCGAACACGACGGTCTCCTTCAGGCCGACGAGTCGATAACAGGCATTGATGACCGCGGAAATGGCCTTCTTGGTCATGTCGAGATTGATGTGCTCGAAGGCGAGCCCGCGCGGCAGGATCTCCGAAAGGAGCGCCCGTCCAACCGTGGTCTGCACGACGCGCGTGCGGGTCAGGACGTGCCCCGTTTCATCGCGCACGTGGTCCGTGAGACGCACTTTGACCTTGGCCTGCAGGTCCACCTGACGGCCTTCGTAGGCCCGATGCGCTTCGGCCACGTCGCTGAAGGCGATACCTTCGCCCTTCGCGTTCACGCGTTCGCGGGTCATGAAGTAAAGACCCAGCACCACGTCCTGCGAGGGCACGATGATCGGGTCGCCGTTCGCGGGCGAGAGAATGTTGTTCGATGACATCATCAGAGCGCGCGCTTCGAGCTGAGCCTCGAGCGAGAGCGGCACGTGCACGGCCATCTGATCCCCGTCGAAGTCCGCGTTGAACGCGGTACAGACGAGCGGATGCAGCTGAATGGCCTTGCCTTCGATCAGCACGGGCTCGAACGCCTGAATGCCGAGGCGATGCAGGGTCGGCGCGCGATTCAGGAGCACCGGATGTTCGCGGATGACTTCCTCGAGGATGTCCCACACTTCCGGTCCTTCACGCTCCACCAGGCGCTT
>JBGPLJ010000263.1:0-5215 GCA_041486385.1 Steroidobacteraceae bacterium | reverse complement strand
GTTCGGACCCTGGATCGCACTCGGCGCCATGGTGAGGCAGCGCGATACTTTTGCGCGCAATCAGGCCCTGGCGTTTGAGCTCGAGCGCAGTGAACTCGAGCGCAAGGCGCTGGACGCACGGCTGCGGCTCTTACAGGCGCAAGTGGAGCCCCATTTCCTGTTTAATACTCTTGCCAATGTGCAGGAGCTCGTCGATGCCCGCTCACCGCAGGCATCTAGTGTTCTGAAGAGCCTGATCGCTTACCTGCGTGCCGCGGTTCCCCGCCTGCACGAGCCGGCGACGACGCTCGGTCAGGAACTCCTGCTGGTGCGCGCCTATCTGGAAGTGATGCATATGCGCATGCCCGATCGGCTGCAGTACGCGCTCGAGATCGATGAAGCCGCGACGCAGCTGCGCTGCCCGCCGATGACGCTGCTGACGCTCGTCGAGAACGCCATTCGCCACGGCATCGACCCCAGCGAAGAAGGTGGGCGCATCGACGTCCAGGTGTCTTTGCGAGACGGACGCTGCTATGTGCGTGTCGTCGACACAGGCGTCGGACTGAAGTCGACGGGCCATGGATCAGGCACCGGCCTTTCGACACTGCGCGAGCGCCTTCAGCTTTTCTTCGGTGGCGACGCGCAGGTGCGCCTTGCCGAGATACAGCCGCACGGCGTGTGTGCAGAACTCGACTTCCCGGCCCGGAAAGCCTCCCCATGACATCGCAGCGCCCGACCGCACTGATTGCCGACGACGAGCCGCTGCTGCGCGATGCACTCGAACGCCTGCTGGCGCAGGCCTGGCCCGAACTGAAAGTCATCGCGCAAGCGCGCAACGGGCGCGAAGCGATCAGCCTGTTCGAGGCGAATCGGCCAGACGTCTGCTTCCTGGATGTGCAGATGCCGGGTACGACGGGCGTCGAGGCCGCGCGCCACATCGGCCACCGCGCGCACCTGGTCTTCGTCACCGCCTACGACCAGTATGCCGTGCAGGCTTTCGCGCAAGGCGTGCTCGATTATCTGGTGAAGCCGGTAGAACCTGCGCGCCTGGCGGAGACAGTGGCGCGCTTGAAGGAGCGGCTGAGCGCCGCACAGCCTGCGCTCAACACCGAGGCACTGCTGCAGCAGCTAGCGGCGCAACTACAAAAAGGTGGGGCACCGTCGACGCTGCGCTGGATCCGTGCGTCGGTCGGACAAACCGTGCGCCTGATTCCGGTGGACGATATCGATTTCCTGCGTTCGGAGGAGAAGTACACGGTGATCGGCTGGCGTGACGACGCGCGCCAGCCGCATGAGGCCGTCATTCGCACGCCGCTCAGGGAACTCGCGGTGCAGCTCGATGCTTCGCAGTTCGCACAGGTGCATCGCTCGGTGTTGGTGAACCTGCGCTCGGTTGCTCATGTGACGCGCGGTCCGAACGAGACCGCGGACATCCACCTGAAGGGCCGCCCCGACGTGCTGCCGGTGAGCCGCAGCTATCTGCATTTGTTTCGTCAGATGTGAGTCGCACATGAAACCAGCGCTCTTCGCCCATCCATTCTCCTCGTACTGCCAGAAAGTGCTGATCGCGCTCTACGAGAACGATACGGCTTTCGAATATCGGAAGCTTGGCACTGAGGATCGAGCAACTGACGAGGAACTCAAGAGATTGTGGCCATTGAAGCGCTTCCCCGTGCTGCTCGACAACGGACGAACCGTTCTTGAAGCGAGCATCATCATCGAGCACCTGGGGCTGCACCATCCCGGCCCCGTTGCTCTTGTTCCGACGGATCAGAAAGCCGCAATCGATGTGCGCATGATGGATCGCGTGTTCGACAACTACATCATGACGCCGATGACGAAGCTCGTGGCCAATCAGATTCGGCCGGAGGGCGACCGTGATGCCTACGGCGTGGCAGAGGCGAGAACGACGCTCGACACGGCCTATCGCTGGCTTGACCAGGTGATGGCGAAGCGGACCTGGGCCGCCGGAGAATCTTTCAGTCTCGCTGATTGCGCCGCGGCCCCGTCTCTTTTCTATGCCGACTGGGCGCATGCCATCGATGCAGAGCTGACTCATCTCCGCGCTTACCGTGCGCGCCTCCTGGCCCGCCCTTCATTTGCCAGGGCCGTAGAGGAAGCTCGGCCCTATCGGGCATTGTTCCCACTCGGCGCTCCCAATCGAGACTGAGACCTTTAGACATGAGCCTCAGAACCCGATCGCCAGCAGGCTCCACAGCGCGAGCAGCGTGACGACGAGCGCGCCGCCGTAGCACAGCAGTTTTGCCAGCGTCCCGCCGCGGATGCCGACGTCGTGCAGGCTGTGAAAGATGCGGTGCGCGGCGTGCCAGGTGAAGAGCGCGATCACCGCAAAGACAAATCCCTTGCCGGCCCAATGCTGAGCGAACGCGAGCATGCGCGGGTAGCTCATCAGATCGCGCGGCAGCAGCAGCCCGAGCGGCACCGCGATACCCGTGATGAACACCAGCATCGGCCCGAACAGCGCCGACAGCATGCCGCCGGCACCGAAGAGTCCCCAGAAGACAGGTGCGTTCGAGCGCTTCATGGCCGCAACATCCAGACGACGACGAACAGGGCCACTGCGGCTACCACCGCAGCCGCCAGACCAGACATCGTGATCGTCGCCGCAGCCACCCGCTTGCCGCCCACGAACATCGCCGGCATCGTCTTGGGCATGATCTCGAACCAGCTGTAGGTGTGGTAGATCATTGCGACGAGCATCAGCACGTGCAGGACGATCGAGACCGGGCTGCGCATTGCCGCCAGCCAGCCGTTCCACGCGCCTTCGCCCTGGCTCAGGCACAGCACGCCGGCCAGCAGCACGATGGCGTACGCCGCCACGATCAGCGCGGTCGCTTCGCGAATCATATAGCGCACGAAAAATGGATCCCGGCGCCACCAGCCATTCATCGGACGCATGTAGGGCCGGCGGCCGCTCACGGCTTCGTTCCCGGTCGCAGGAAGCGCAGGAAATAGTCCTTCGCACTGTTGACCTTGTTCTGGTTCACGGCGTTCGCCGGGTCGACAGCCTTGGGACACACCTCGGAGCAGTAGCCAACCGCGGTGCAGCTCCACACGCCCTCTTCTGCATTGACGAGTTCCATCCGCTCATCGCGTCCACCGTCACGTGAATCGGCGTTGTAACGGTGCAGCAGTGCGAGCACGCCCGGGCCCGTGAACTTCGAATCGAGTCCGTATTGCGGGCAAGCGGCATAGCACAGCATGCAGTTGATGCAGGAGCTGAACTGCTCGTACTGCTCGAGCTCATGCGGCGTCTGCAGGTATTCGCCCTCATCGAGGCGGCGCGGCTCCCTCGGAATGAGGTAGGGCTTGATGCTTTCAAGTTTGACGATGAAATCATCCACACCCGCCACGAGGTCGCGCTCGATCGGAAAATGCGCGAGCGCCTCGACCCGCACGCCGCCGGGGTAGAACTCGCGCAGGAAGGTCTTGCACGAGAGCTTCGGCTTGCCGTCGATCATCATCCCGCAGCTGCCGCAGATCGCCATGCGGCACGACCAGCGAAAGCTGAGCGTGCCATCGAGATGGTCCTTGATGTATTGCAGGCCCTGCAGCACCGACATGTCGTCGGTGAACGGCACTTGATAGCTCTGCGCTACAGGCGCCGCGTCCTGCTCAGGACGATAGCGCAGCACTTCGATCTCAATGGTCTTGCCGGCCTCAGCCATGGCTCGCTCCCTGGAGCTTGCGTTGCGCTTCGGCCTTTTCGCCTGCGGCACCATAGGCGCGCGTGCCAGGCTGCGACTTCGTGATCCTGACGTCGCTGTAGCCGATGCGGGGCGCGCCGGCGCCCGCGTAAGTCGCGAGCGAATGCTTGAGGAAGTTGACGTCGTCACGTTGCTCGAAGCCATCGAGCCGCTGGTGCGAGCCGCGCGATTCCTTTCGATAGAGCGCCGAGTAGACCATCGCCTGCGCGACATCGAGCAGGTACCCGAGCTCGATCGCGAGCAACCATTCCGTATTCCAGACCTTCGAGTGGTCCTCGAGGCGTAGATTCCGGTAGCGGGCCTTGAGCTCGTCGATCTTGTCGCAGGTGGCCTGCATGTCGGTGCCCGTGCGATAGATGCCGCAGCCGCTTTCCATGCTCCTCGCCATCTCGTTGCGCAGTACGGCGAGGCGCTCGGTGCCGCCCTGCCGGGTCACGATGCCGAGCGCGCGTTCACAGGCCGCGTCGGCCTGACGCCTGAGGACATCGGCGTTGCTGTTCGCAACGTTCTTCGCAAAGTTCGCCGCCTCGACGCCGGCGACCTTGCCGAACACGATCAGCTCGGTCAGCGAATTCGATCCCAGCCGGTTGGCGCCGTGGATGCCGACGCTCGAGCACTCGCCCACCGAATACAAGCCCGGCAGCGGCGCAGCCGTCTTGCCGTCGGCGAGGATCCCGCCCATCGTGTAATGCACGGCCGGCACCACGGGAATGGGAGTGCGCGCCGGATCGACGCCGAGGAACTCCTCGGCGAGCTCGTAGATCTGTGGCAGGCGCTCGCGCAGTTTGCGCTCACCGAGATGGCGTAGATCAAGGTGCACCACGGAGCCGAGCGGGCCGTCGATCGTGCGGCCCTTCTGCTTTTCGTGCCAGAACGCCTGGCTCAGGCGGTCGCGCGGCCCGAGCTCCATGGCCTTGTTGCGCGGCACGGGCTCGGCGGGCCCGAGGCCGTAGTCCTGCAGATAGCGGTAGCCGTCCTTGTTGAGGAGGAAACCGCCTTCGCCGCGACATGCTTCGGTGAACAGCAATCCTGTGCGCGGCATGCAAGTGGGGTGGTATTGCACGAACTCCATATCGCGGAGCGGCACGCCGTGGCGATAGGCGAGCGCCATCCCGTCGCCGGTGACGATGCCGCCGTTGGTGTTCTCGCGGAACACGCGGCCCGCACCCCCGGTGGCGATGATCACTGCCTTCGCCTGGATCAACCGGAGCTCGCCGCTCGCGATTTCAATCGTCACCACGCCCTGTGCGCGGCCGTCTTCGACCACCAGGTCGACGCAGAAATGCTCGTCGAAGCGCTTGATCGACGGGTATTTGATCGAAGTCTGGAACAGCGTGTGCAGCATGTGGAAGCCGGTCTTGTCGGCGGCGAACCACGTGCGCTCGATCTTCATGCCGCCGAAGGCACGGACGTTGGCGTGCCCGTCCTCCCGGCGGCTCCACGGGCAGCCCCAGTGCTCCATCTGCACCATTTCCTCGTGCGAATGAGCCACGAAATACTCGACCACG
>JBGPLJ010000262.1:0-5250 GCA_041486385.1 Steroidobacteraceae bacterium | reverse complement strand
TCGCGTGCTGATTGAAGTACTCGAAGAACTGCCCCTCGCGGGGCATCAGGCGCGATAAGAATTGCATGCTGGGCGGTTCCTGGAATTGCGGTGACTGGTGCTGGTTCGCGATTGTCGGTCCGCGATCAAGTGTGTGTGGTATCCCGCGCCGGCTTGCCGGTGCCAGGCGGCATCTGCGTCGCGTTCGGCGTCGGCGGCACGAAGGGCTTGCCATTGACGTTAAGTTGCCCGCCCTTGTACTCGATGTGCGTCGTCAGGCGCCCGTCCTTGCGCGTGACGTAACCCTGCGCCTCCATCGTGGCGAGATTCTGTTCGGCCGTCGCGCCCCCGCTGCCGCTGCCCGCGCTCGCCGCGAACTTGGCGAAGAGCGCCTCGGATATGGAGAAGTCGACCTCGGCGTCAATCTTCCGCAGCAGCACGACGGGACCCGATGGGCCATCGATGTCGCTCGGATCAAAGCCCGCGATATGCATGCGGCCGGTCAATTTCGCGTCGCCCTCCGGCATCGTGAAGCTGATCTGATCGATGACGAGTTCCGGGTCGCGCTTCAGGATCTCGATGCCGATGCGGCGGCCTTCCGTCGGCAGCTCGCTCGCCAACGTCGCGCCACTGTCCGCGAAGCTCTTGCGCGCGAGTCGGACGAAAGCCGCGACCGAGGGGCCATGCAGGTGATTTAGACTGAATTCGTAATGCAGGTCGCTCAGCTTGACGACACTGACATCCATGTTGCCGACGAGGAATTTGCCGCTGAGATCGATGAAATCGTCTTTACGTGCCATGCGCGCCGTGTACGCGAGACCACTCATCGCCATCGCCGGTGCTGGCTTCGCGTCCGCTGCCGCGTTGGGCGAGGGCTGCACGTTCAATGCCTTCATCTTGATCGACGCATCGCCGAGGTACAGATCCTCGAAGGCGAGTGCGGACTTCGATTCGAAGGACACATCGTCCATCCTGGCGGATCCGCTTTTCTCGGACGTGACTTCGAATCCCGGTGCCGCACCTTTCATTTCGATGCTCGCGAGCTTCGGTCCGAAATCAACGGTTGCCTTGAAGCCGCGCCAGGACATCGTGGCGTCTTCGACCTTCAGGCCCTCGAATGACGGGCTGCTGATCGTCGTGGTCCCGCCGCCGCCGTAACTGAGGAGTGTGATGATCTCGATCGGCTTGTTTGCGCCGAAGACCTTGGCAAGCTCCTTGCGTACGGGGTCGCTCATCACGAACTCGCTTTCGACTCGAGCCAGGGCGAGCGGGCCCATTTTCGGAAATGGCCCGTGTTCGACTGCGCTGCGGATCGTGAAGCTCAGGGACTCCGGCAGCTTTCCGGCCGCTCCCGAAGGCGCAGTGGCCTTCGCCAGCTCGCCAAGAAACTGCTTGCCAACCTCGTAGGTGATCTCTTCACGCGATCGGTAAATGCCGCGCTCGTACTTCTCTTGCGCGACCGTGAGATAGGGAGCTTGCTTGAGCATCAGCTGCCGATATTCTTTGAGACGGGATTGCACCACGATGCCGGAATACCAGGCGCCGGCGGGATAGGACGCCGCGACCAGAACCAGGACGCCAATAGTTATCCACAGTCCCTTTTTCATGACGAGCCCTTGTCGATCGGAGTAGAGCGCAGGAAGCGCTATCGGTAGTCTACAAGGCCCAGCGGATCATTGCTCATGCCGGGGCTCATACTGGACGTAATACGATGCGGCTTTACACCTATTTTCGGAGCAGCGCGGCCTATCGGGTGCGCATCGCGCTCAACGCCAAGGGCATTGAGGTTGATGCCCTTCCGGTGCATCTGCGGCGGCAAGATGGCGAGCAGCACGGCGCCGCCTACCGTTCCCAAAATCCCCAGGGTCTGGTGCCGGCGCTGGAAGTCGGCGGCAGAGTCATCGCCCAGTCTTTCGCGATCTTTGAGTACCTCGAGGAGACCCATCCCGCGCCGCCGTTGCTGCCCGAGGATCCGCTTGAGCGCGCGTTGGTACGCGCGTTCGCTCTCAATATTGTTTGCGACATTCACCCGCTCAACAATCTGCGCGTGCTCGAGTACCTGCGGCGCGGGCTTGGGTCTACCGACGCCGACGTGCAGCACTGGTATGAGCACTGGATCGCCGAGGGTTTTCAGGGACTCGAAGCGCTGGCGCGCGTGCACTCGACGGCGCGCCGCTACGTCTTCGGCGATCGCCTGACACTTGCGGATGTCTGTCTGGTGCCGCAGGTCTTCAACGCGCGGCGCTTCAACTGCGACCTCACGCCTTATCCGACGCTGACGGCGATCGACGCACATCTCACCCAATTGCCGCCTTTCGTCAAAGCTCGCCCAGACCAGCAGCCGGATGCCGAGGTGTCCGCCTGATGTTTCCCTTGCCACCGGCAGTGCTGGGACTCCTGATCGCGAATGTCGCGGTTTACATCCTGCAGATGGTGATCGGGGAGGACCAGACATTTGCGTTCGCGCTCTGGCCGCTCGCGGGATACGAGGACGCGCCCAGCCAGTTCGGGATCTGGCAGCTCGTGACCTATAGTTTTCTGCATGGCGGCAGCGCCCACTTGATCTTCAACATGCTCGGCCTGGTGACATTCGGCACACCGATTGAGCGTGTCGGCGGCGCCCGCCGGCTGCTCCTGCTCTACTTCGCCGCGGTCATCACAGCCGCCGTCACCCAACTCATCGTGCCGCCGTTGTTAGGCGCTCAGCCCCATCCCACGATCGGCGCCTCGGGTGGGGTTTTCGGTCTGCTGCTCGCTTATGCCGTGCTCTTTCCGCGCAGCCGGGTGATTCCGCTGATCCCGCCGATTCCAATGCCGGCGTGGTTGTTCGCAGTGCTGTACACCATCGTCGAGCTCTATCTCGGCGTCACCGGCAGATTTGAAGGCGTCGCGCATTTTGCCCATCTGGGTGGGCTCGTCGGCAGCGCGATCGTTCTATGGCAATGGCGGCGCCACCCGCGCTGATGCGCGCTCTCTAGAAGGGCGGCACGACAATATGCGGTAGTGTCGCCTTGCGCGGCACCGGCGTACGAAACGCCCGCGGCTTGACCACCAGCACGTCGCACGCAATCCGATCCAGCACGCGTTCGGCGGTGTGTCCGATGAAGAGACTTTTCAGGCCCGTGCGCGACACGGCACCCATGATCGCCAGGGCCGCTCCGAGATTTCGCGCCAGGACCGGCAGCTCATAGACCGGATCGCCCGCGACCACATGCTGATCCGCGATGCGCCGCTTGAGGGGTCGCAGGAATTTTCCGACGCGCGTGCGGACGGCCTCTTCGAAGGGCTTCAGCAGTGCCGGCGACGTCGCGATCGGCACGGGCTCCGCGAAGCTCCCCGGGATGAACGCGGCCGGCGCACGATAGACATGCGCCGCGTGCACATCCGCCCCGCATTGCAGACCGAGGCGCACGGCCACGTCGAGAATGCGCCGATCGAGGTCGGCGGGCTTCGCGTGGGCATGAAACGGATCGATCGCGGCAAGGAAACGCGCACCGTTGTACGACTTGCGTGAACGAGCGAGCAGCAGCGGCACCGGGCAGAGCCGCACGAGCTGCCAATCCGTGTTCGTCAGCACCAGGCGCTCACCGACGCCGTGCTTGTGCGCCTCGGCGACCACGAGGTCGGGTTCCACCTCGAGCGTCCGCCGCACGATCGCCTCGTGCGCGGGATAATCCCACGCAACCTTGGTCGTGACCTCGATGCCCTTGCGCCTCAACGGCGCAGCCAGCCGCTCCAGGCGCCGGCGCGAGTAGTCGAGGGCCTGGTCCATCTGTTCGTCGAGCGACTGCTGCATGAATACCGGATCGCCGGCATAGGGGTTGAAGTTCGCGTGGAAGAGCTCGAGTCGGGCGCCCGAAGCGCTCGCAAGCTCAGCGGCGCGCCGAATGGCGCGGGCATGCGTCGATGTGGGCGGACCCACCGCAACGAGAATGTGCCGCAACGCGAAACTCATGACCTGCGGAGTCTAGCGCACCGGCCGACGGCTGGTTATTTCTTGACGGTGGGTACCTTGCGCGCGAGCAGACGGCCGAACCAGGAGCGGCGCACGAGCGTCGATGAGCCGTCGTAGTCGGCGCTCTCCGAGGGGCGCGTACCCACGTGCTCGCGCCAGCGACCTCCACGGCGATCATTGAGGTAGTTGAGCACCGGACCGGTGTCGGCAGATTTCTTGTGGCTCGTCATCGGCTCATCCTTCGGCTGCACCCTATGAATAAGGAGAGACTCATGCCCCGGGTGCGCCTGCGCCATGGGACAGCCCATAAGACATAACGCGGTCCCGAACGAACACCGAGTGCAACAGAAGGGCAATCGGCCGCTACAGCCCGGAACTTGAGCGCCCGCGTCGCGCGGCTCCTAGCCGGTGCCGAGCAGGCCCTGCGTGATGCCGCCGATGCTTGCGACCAGCGCATCGAAGAGCGAGCGATCCTGACGGCCTACGGCGCGCCAGCGCTTGAGCAGATCGATCTGCATGAGATGCATCGGATCGATGTAGGGGTTGCGCAGCGTGATGGCTCGTTGCAGCGTCCGGTTGCCATCGAGCAGCTCCCCAGAGGTCTTCACAGCAAGCACCTGAGCGCGGGTAAGAGCGAATTCCGCGCGTATCGGCTCCAGAAAGCGCCGATCCGCGTCGGGAGCGAGTTCGTCGTACCACGCCGCGATCTTGAGATCCGCGCGCGCCAGCGTCGCCTCCGTGTCGTCAATGAGGCTGGTGAAAAGCGGCCACTCTTCCCACATCGTCCTGAGCATCGCCGGGCCGTGCTCGCGAACCGCAGCTTCGAGCCCGCTGCCGACGCCAAACCAACCCGGCAGCAGGCAGCGCGATTGCGTCCAGCCGAACACCCAGGGAATCGCCAGCAGGCTCTCGATCGCCGTGGAATCGTCGCGCGTCGCGGGCCGGGCGCCGACCTGCATGCGCTCGATGACGTCGATCGGCGTCGCGGCCCGGAAGTAGCGATTGAGCCCCGGGTCCTCATAAACGAGACGGCGATAGCGATCAAGGCTGTGCGCGGCGACCGTCCGCATAACCTCTTCGAACTTGAGCCGCGATGTCTGCGGCGCGCCGGCATCGGCACGGCGCAGGACCAGGCTGCTGAAGGAGCGTTCGAGCGTGCGCATCGCAATGGGACGCAAGCCGAAGCTCTGATTGACGACGTCGCCCTCCTCCGTGTAACGCAGCGGCGCCTTGACAACACCCACCGGGACACTCCGCACGAGCGCTTCGATGCGGCCACCGCGGCTTGCCGAGCCGCCGCGCCCATGCACGACGTT
>JBGPLJ010000261.1:0-5254 GCA_041486385.1 Steroidobacteraceae bacterium | reverse complement strand
CAAACGCGTCCGCGCAGGCATCGAGGCCATGGTCAAAGCAGCGCACGGCGCCGGAATCTACGGACTCAATCTGCAGGCACTCAATCTCATCGTCGTCGCGAACGCTGCCGGCGAACCGGTCCCGATGCTGTTCGATCTCATCGACCCACCACGGCGCCTGCATCATGGCAATCAGTTGCTGGGTCTAGCCACGCGCCTCGCGTTGATTACGCCGGAGCGGGCCGATTACCTGGCGCTCGCGCGGCTCAATGACTTTCGTGTGCTGGAGCGCAGGATTCGCAGGTCTGGAATCTAGCGCGCGCTTGCTTGGAGCGCGCGCTCCACTTCTGACTGGTCGAACTGGCCAAAACACACGATCTCACCCGCGTGCAGCAACACGGGCACCTTGTACCCGTAGCGCCGGCGCAGGTCCGCGTCTGCGTCAACGTCGAGCACGGGAATCTGCGCAGCGGCTGCGCCGAGGAACGCCGTCAACGCTGCGTGCATGGATTCACAGAGGTGGCAATCGGCGCGGCTGACGAGCACAAACCCCGACGAGCGATCGGCGAGCGCGCCCGGAGTGCTCACGGGTGACTGGCGGCTCCCGCGGCATGACGCGCCTGCTGCACGGAGCCGGCGATGAATTCAACCGTGCGCGGAGGCACTTCGCCCACGGCGGTCACCTGGCGGCCATCGACTGCCGTCGAAAATGCGGCCGACGAACCGAAACTCGAATGGCCTCTTTGCAAACCCCGGTCGTTCGAATCGATGAAGACGGACACTGAAGCGAGGCCATCGCTGAACACCAGATGCGCGACCGGCCGATCCGAATCCTCGAGCGCCTGGCTGCTGCTGGCGCTGAGCCGGAAACCCGGCGGCAGCTTGATGGCGCGGCCGAGCAGCGATTCGGGGGCGTTTACGTCGAGATGCTGGGGCGACTGCGCGCGCACCCAGGTAAAGCCTTCCGTCGACAACTGCGGTTTGAATTCGCTGTTCGGAATGTGCGCTGGCCAGACAAGCTCCGTGAACATGATCTGCTCGATGACACGGCCGTCCGCATCGCAGAGCTGAGTCTTGAGCGGCATAGCCGTGTCTTCATCGAGCCACAGCCGATAGCCGAAGCGGTACGCGTCCTTCGGCATCACCGACACGAGCTGCGTATTGTCGTGCCCGAGCACGCGGCCCGCGCCGTGCGCCTCGACCGTGTAGAACTCCAACAGCTCCGGCCGAAAGCTCGGCAGGGTGCCGAGGAGCGGACCCTGATCCTTGCGCGGCTCGACCAGCACCTTGCGCTGATCGGGCAGATAGCAGGTGAGCTCGGTCGACGTGCCGACGATCTCGCGGCCGCTGCCGTCGAGCGACACCAGGCGCTCGGTCACGCTGCCATTTTCGACCCGATGCAGTATCCGCATCATCGAGGCATGGCCACTCGAGAAATGGACGAATGTGCCAACGTAGTTGCGCCCGGTGAGCGCCTGATTCATGCGCTCGAGCAGCTGGCGCGGCTCCTCGGCGGCGGAGGCCGCGGCGCATACGGCCGCGAACATGAAAACTAGGAGTGAACGCCGACGAGCGACGGTCATCATGGCTTGGGCGCCTCGGCCTGCGCGGCCTCGACCTGGGTCGCCTCGATGTCCTGGACTGCGGCGTCACTCACGACGTTGCGACGGCCCGGGAGCGAAGAATATTCGCTATGAGCGAGCACATAGCTCGCGAGGCGTGCGGCGCCGAGGGGCGTTTCCGTCGCAGGCGCCAGTGGCGGCACGGTATAGCTGCGCGGTTCGCCGCTTGTGCCGCCGATGACTTGTGTTGGCTCAGCTGCCTTGTCGCTCCGCAAGTGGACATTGTACGGCGTCCCGTTCGGCACGATATATGCGATGACTTCAGGTGGCTCACGCTCCCCCTGCCGCTGCTGAAAGAAAAGAATAGCGACCATCGCAACACCCGCGGCAACCGCGATACCCGCGGCGGGTTTCCACAACCCGAACCAGCGCGAACGCGGAAGTTCGCGTGCCATGGCGGATACCGCGGCAGCGGCGCCGCTCGCACCCGGCTCTTGCGCCACGGCCGCCAATACACGCGCCGCGAATCCCCGCCGCACCGACGGTTGTTCTGCGCGTACGGCCTGCCCGATGAGGTAGTAGCGGCTGGCGGCTGCGCGCAATTGCGCATCGCGCGGAATCTGCCGCACAAACAGAGCGCTCTCCTCGTTCGGCAACTCGCCGTCGATGAAAGCGGACAGCTGTTCGTTGAGTGGTTCGCTCATGAGTCTAATCCTCGAGTCGTCCCAAACCGCCGTCGAAGATCGGCCGGAGCTTGCGATCGATCGCCTCGCGGGCGCGGAAGATGCGCGAGCGCACCGTTCCGACCGGACAATCCATCGCCTTCGCAATTTCCTCGTAACTCAGACCCTCGAGTTCGCGCAGCACAATGGCAGTGCGCAGGTCCTCGGGCAAGTGCTCAATCGCGCTGTTGACCGTGTTCTGGATCTCCTCGGTCAGCAGGAGCCCCTCGGGTGTTTCGGGATCCTTCAGACGCGCCTGCATCGCATAGTCCTCGGTATCCTGCGGATCAAGGCTGTAGTCGACCGGGCGGCGGCGACTGGCCACCAGCGCGTTCTTGGCGGTGTTGATGGAGATGCGATAGAGCCATGTGTAAAACGCACTGTCTCCACGGAATGACGGCAGAGCCCGATACGCGCGAATGAAGGCCTCCTGCGCGACGTCCTCCGCCTCCACCGCATCGTGCACGTAGCGCATGATGAGTTTCAGAACCTTGTGCTGGTAGCGCAGTACCAACAGGTCGAACGCAGCGGATTCACCCTGTTGCACACGCTGGACGAGCATCAAGTCGCTGTCTTCACTGCCCATCCGAAGCCTCTGTTGCACCGTATGGCCGGCTCCGGACGCGGGTATTGACCCTGATCCTGTGGGAAAGTTCGCGCATTAACAAAGTCGTCTGCCAGTGTGACGTCAGTCTACTTTCAAGCTCTTGGAAGAGGCGGCCCCCCACGCGGCGGGCGCGGATTCTAGCAGTTCATCCACGGCTTGATGCGTTGCGCGCCCGCGACGCAGCTGCGGCCGCATGCTTCAACCGCCCGGTGAGGCGTCGCCAGTCTGATTCGCCCACCGTGCGCGGCGTGACCACCGCCCAGGCAGTGCCCCAATGCAGGAACCACCAGCGGCCAAGCCGTGTGCCGGAGGTCAGCGTGCGCAACTCCGACGTCCTGGAGCCACTCAACTGCAGACGCCAGGAGCCATCTGCCAGAAGTTCGGCGCGTGCCAGCGCTGCCCGGCTGTAACCAAAGCCCTGCTCGAGCATGGCTCGCAATGTGATGAGTGTCACGAGTGCGGCAAGGCCAATCCGCAATGCGGGCGAGCCCGGGACCGTGGTAATGAACAGAGCAGCCGCCGCACCCGCACATGCGAGTGCGGCGAGCACCGTACGATCCGCCTCGAGCTCAAGCACGAGTGGCTGAAATATGTTCGATGACACGTCGCGTCACCGGGTCCGCAGGGACTTGCTGTCCCAACACATAGGCCCACAACAATGGATCCGTGAGTTCGAGCAGAGCCCGGAAGGCCTGCTGTTCCTCGAGGCCGGCCACGGGGTAGGAATCGTCCAGGTAACGCGTGAGCAGCGTATCGAGCTCACGCATGCCGCGCCTGCAGCGCCACACCAATTGCCCACGAGTCGTCACGGATTGCCGCCGGCTATTGCCGGCCAGGCCGCCCCGCCAGCATCTGCTTGATTTCGCCGATCGCCTTCGCCGGGTTCAAATCCTTCGGACAGGCCTCGGTGCAATTCATGATGGTGTGGCAGCGATAAAGGCGGAAGGGATCTTCCAGAGCAGCAAGCCGTTCGGCCTTCGTATCGTCGCGGCTGTCTATGATCCAGCGATAGGCTGCCAGCAACGCCGCCGGGCCAAGGTAGCGATCGCTGTTCCACCAATAACTCGGGCAGCTCGTCGAACAGCAGGCGCACAGAATACAGGCCGAGGGTCGATCGATCTTTTCCTGATCATGTTTCGTTTGCAGGCGCTCGCTGCCGGCCGGTGGCGGCGCGCGTGTCGTGAGCCAGGGCCGCACGGACGCATATTGCGCGTAGAAGTGCGTCAGGTCGGGCACCAGATCCTTGATCACCGGCAGATGCGGCAGTGGATGGATCTTGACGTCGCCCTTCAGGTCGTCGCAGGCCTTGGTGCAGGCGAGCGTATTGAGGCCGTTGATGTTCATCGCGCAGGAGCCGCAGATCCCTTCGCGGCAGGAGCGGCGGAAGGTCAGCGTCGCGTCGATCTCGTTCTTGATCTTGATGAGCGCGTCGAGAACCATCGGACCGCATGCGGCCATGTCGACTTCATATGTATCGAGGCGCGGATTGGCGCCGCCATCGGGGTCATATCGATAGATACTGAAGCGCCGCGGCCGCCTGGCATGCGGCGCCGCGTGGAGCTTGCCCGCCTGCACGGTCGAATTGCGCGGCAGTCGGAACTCGGCCATCAGTAGGTCCTCGCCTTGGGCGGAATGGGCTTCACGTCAGCGCCCACTGTGTTCATATGCACTGGCCGATAGTCGATGCGCACTCCGGCATCAGGGCTCACCCAGGCCAGCGTGTGTTTCATCCACTCGGCGTCGTTGCGTTCCGGGAAATCCTCGCGCGCATGCGCGCCGCGGCTCTCCTTGCGATTTTCCGCGGAGACAATAGTCGCCAGCGCCTGCCCGAGGAGATTGTCGAGCTCGAGCGTCTCGATGAGATCCGAATTCCAGACGAGCGAACGATCCGAGACGCGCACGTCCGCAAGGGAATGCGCCGCGGCAGTCACCTGCTCGATGCCCTCGTGCAGCACGGTTCCCGTGCGGAACACCGCCGCATGGCTCTGCATGGCCCGCTGCATGGCGAGCCGGATCACCGCGGTCGACTGAGTCCCTTGCGCGTGCCGCAGCCGATCAAGGCGGGCGATCGCGGCATCGCCGGCATCGGCTGCGAGCGGACGTTGCGACCCGCGCTCGATAACGCCGGCGCAATGCCGGGCGGCTGCGCGGCCGAAGACCACGAGATCGAGCAACGAGTTCGAGCCGAGCCGATTGGCGCCATGCACGGATACGCAGGCTGCCTCGCCGACGGCCATCAGGCCTGGCACGACGGAGCTTGAGTCGCCGTTACGCGAAGTGAGCGCGGCGCCTTCCACGCTTGTTGGAATTCCACCCATGTTGTAGTGCGCGGTCGGCAGCACCGGGATAGGCTCACGCGCGACGTCGACACCGGAGAAGATCCT
>JBGPLJ010000260.1:0-5278 GCA_041486385.1 Steroidobacteraceae bacterium | reverse complement strand
GCAAGGGCCCTGTCTACGACGTTGCGCAGTTCGTCGAGAAGCCCGACGCCGCGCGCGCCGCGGAATTTCTCGCCTCCGGTCAGTACTACTGGAACAGCGGCATGTTCGTCTTCCAGGCACAACGCTTCATCGCGGAGCTCTCGCGCTTTGCGCCCGACATTCTCGCGGCGTGCGAGACGGCACTCGCGCATGCGCAGCGCGATCTCGACTTCACCCGCATTGCGCAGGCGGACTTCGCGGCCTGCCGCAGCGATTCGATCGACTACGCGGTGATGGAGAAGACCGCCGATGCGATGGTCGTGCCGCTCGATGCGGGTTGGAGCGATGTGGGTTCGTGGTCCTCGCTCAAGGATGCCATCGAGGCCGACGCGGCAGGCAACGTCACGCACGGCGATGTGATTCTCGAGGATAGCTCGGGTTGCTACGTGTACTCGGAGAGCCGGCTGGTTGCAGCCGTGGGACTGAAGGATCACATCGTCGTTGAAACCAAGGACGCCGTGCTCGTCGTGGCGCGCGATCGCGTGCAGGACGTGAAGACGGTCGTCAGCCGCCTGAAGCAGTCGGGCCGTTACGAGGCGGCGCTCCATCGCGAGGTCTATCGGCCCTGGGGCAGCTACGACGGCATCGATGCGGGCGAGCGCTTCCAGGTGAAGCGCCTGACGGTGAAACCGGGCGCCTCGATGTCCCTGCAGATGCACCACCACCGCGCCGAGCACTGGATCGTCGTCGAGGGCACGGCCCGCATCACGCGCGGGGATGAAAACTTCCTGCTCGAAGAGAATCAGTCGACCTATATCCCGATCGGCACGAAACACCGGATCGAAAACCCCGGAAAAATCACGCTGCAGATGATCGAAGTGCAGTCGGGCTCCTACCTGGGCGAGGATGACATCGTGCGGTTCGAGGACAAGTACGGCCGCTAGTCCGTGGGGTCAGTCCGTGGGGTCAGACCCCATGGGGTCTGACCCCACGGGGTCTGACCCCGTATAATCTGGGGATGAACGCCGCAGTCCAGCCCATCAAACGCTCCGTCCCGCTCCTCGACCTCAAACCGCAGTACCAGGCGATCAAGACCGACGTGGATGCCGCGATCGCACGGGTGTGCGCCTCGCAGTACTTCATTCTGGGTCCCGAGGTGCAGGAGCTCGAGAGCGCGATCGCCAGGTACTCCGGTGCGAAGTTCGGCATCGGCATGTCCTCGGGCACGGACGCGCTCCTCATTGCGCTGATGGCGCTCGATATCGGCCACGGCGACGGCCACCCCGACGAGGTCATCACGGCCTCATACACTTTCTTTGCGACGGGCGGCACGGTGGCGCGCACCGGAGCGCGGCCGATCTTCATCGACATCGACCCGAGGACGTACAACATCTCGCCGGGCGCCGTCGAACGCTTCATCAATGACCACTGCGATGTCCGCGGCGGCAAGCTGATCAACCGCCGGACCGGCGGACAAGTCAAGGCATTGATGCCCGTGCACCTCTACGGCCAGATGGCGGATATGGAGCCGCTCATGCAGATCGCGCGCAAGCATGGCCTGCGTGTGATCGAGGATGCGGCGCAGGCGATCGGTTCCGAATATCCGCGCAATCAGCGCGCAGGCTCGATCGGGGACATCGGCTGCCTCTCGTTCTTCCCCACCAAGAATCTTGGCGCCTTCGGTGACGGCGGGCTCTGCACCGCGAACGATCCCGAGCTCGCGGAGCTCCTCAAAGTGCTGCGCGTTCATGGCGGCAAGCCCAAGTATTACCACGCGCTCATCGGCGGAAATTTCCGGCTCGATGAGATCCAGGCCGCGGTGCTCAACGTCAAGTTGAAGCACCTTGATGCGTGGACTGCCGGCCGGCAGCGCAACGCCGCGTACTACGATCGTGCCTTCGCCGACGCGAAGCTCGGCGGTCGTGTCGTGACACCGGTGGCGCTGCCGGGCTATCGGCACATCTACAATCAGTACTGTATCCGCGTGCAGAATCGCGACCGGCTGCGTGCGTATCTCACCGAGTGCGGTATTGGCACGGAGATCTACTATCCCGTGCCGCTGCACCTGCAGAAGTGCTTCGACTATCTCGGGTATCGCGCAGGGGATCTCCCGGAATCGGAGAAGGCGGCGCTTGAAACGCTCGCGCTCCCGATCTATCCGGAGCTCACGAGCGAACAGCTGCAGCATGTCGTCGATTCGATTGCGAGGTTCGTGCAGGCAAGCTGATGCGAATGGGGTCAGACCCCATGGGGTCTGACCCCATACGATCACACGAGGTTGATTGATGGATTTACGAAGCGCCTTCAAGGCCTACGACGTTCGCGGCCGCATTCCCGATGAATTGAATCCGGAGATCGTGTATCGGATCGGGCGCGCGTATGCCGAATTCGTAAAGCCGAAAAACGTGGCGGTCGGGCGCGACATCCGCCTCTCGAGCGCCGAGCTCTGTGCGGCCCTCACGCGCGGGTTGCTCGACTCCGGTGTCAATGCGTACGACATCGGTCTCTGTGGGACCGAGGGCTCGTACTTCGCGACGTTTCACACACCACTCGATGGCGGCATCATGGTGACGGCGAGCCACAATCCGCCGGATTACAACGGCCTGAAATTCGTCCGCGAGCAATCGAAGCCGATCAGCGGCGATAACGGCCTCGAGGATATTCGCAGGCTCGCCGAGCGCGGTGTATTCGCGAAGCCCGCGCGCGTGGGCAGCGTGCAGGTGCTCGATATCCGCGCGGACTATACGAAGCATCTGCTGAGCTACATCGATCCGAAGCGATTAAAGCCCCTTAAGGTCGTCATCAATGCGGGTAACGGTGGCGCGGGCCTCGCTGTCGATCGCCTCGAGCCGAGCCTGCCGTTCAACTTCATCAAGTTGAACAACGAGCCGGATGGCAGCTTTCCGCACGGCGTGCCGAATCCGCTGCTCGAAGAGAATCGCGCACCGACCATCGCCGCAATCCGCCAGCACAAAGCGGATGTGGGTCTCGCGTGGGACGGGGACTATGATCGCTGCTTCTTCTTTGATGAAACGGGGCAGTTCATCGAGGGCTACTACATCGTAGGCCTCCTCGCGGTCGCGTTTCTCAAGCGCTTCCCGGGCTCCAAGATCGTTCACGACCCGCGGCTTACCTGGAACACACTCGACATCGTGACGAAGGCGGGCGGTGTGCCCGTCATTTGCAAGTCCGGCCACGCGTTCATCAAGGAAAAGATGCGCACGGTCGATGCCGTCTATGGCGGCGAGATGAGCGCGCATCACTACTTCCGCGATTTCGCATACTGCGACAGTGGCATGATTCCGTGGCTGCTCGTGCTCGAGCTGATCAGCGTCTCCGGCAAGTGCTTGTCCGAGCTCGTCGGTGAACGCATGCGAATGTTTCCGGCGAGCGGTGAGATCAATCGCAAGCTGAAGTATGGCAAGAAGGCGATCGAGGCGGTCAAGGCGAAGTACGCACCCGGGGCCTTGTCGGTCGACTTCACCGACGGCCTCTCAATCGAATATCCCGAGTGGCGCCTGAATCTGCGCACCTCGAACACGGAGCCGCTCGTCCGCCTGAACGTCGAGTCGCGGGCGAATGTGGCATTGATGCAGGAGAAGACGGCGGAGTTGCTGAGGGTGTTGGAGTCGTATTGATGGGGTCAGACCCCAGGGGGTCTGACCCCAAAGGGTCTGACCCCAAGGAATTTCGATGAAGAGAGTTTTCTGGATCGGCGTCGCGCTCCTCGGCGCCTTCGCCTTCGGCGGCATCGCGCTTCATCGTGGCGAGGCGATCAACGCGCTGTGGATTGTTACCGCCGCGGTCTGCATCTACGCGATCGGCTATCGCTTCTACAGCGCGTGGGTGGCGGCCCGCGTGCTTTGTGTCGATCCGAATCGCGCCACGCCCGCGGTACGGCTCAACAACGGCCGCGACTTCATGCCGACCGATCGCTGGATCGTATTCGGTCATCATTTCGCGGCGATCGCGGGGCCCGGGCCCCTGGTCGGCCCGACACTCGCCGCGCAGTTCGGATATCTGCCGGGTGTCCTCTGGATTCTCGTCGGCTCGGTGCTCGGCGGCTGCATTCAGGACATGACGATTCTATTTCTCTCGACGCGGCGCGACGGCAAGAGCCTGGGGCAAATGGCGCGCGAGGAATTGGGGCGCGTCGGCGGCACCGCCGCGATTCTCGGCACGCTCCTCATCCTGATCATTCTCATCGCCGTGCTCGGGCTTGTGCTCGTCAACGCGATGAAGCACAGCCCCTGGGCTACGGCGACGGTGTTCGCGACGATTCCAATTGCGATGTTCATCGGCGGTTACCTGCGCTCCTTCCGTCCGGGCCGCGTGCTCGAAGCATCGGTCATCGGCATCGCGCTGCTGCTCGGGGCAGTGGCATTCGGCGGCTGGATCGATCACGGCGGGGCGCGCAACTGGTTCGACTACAACAGCCTGCCGCTGGCGGGCTTCGTCGCCGGTTACGGCTGGCTCGCCGCGATTCTCCCCGTGTGGCTGCTGCTGGCGCCGCGCGACTATCTCTCGACGTTTCTCAAGCTCGGCACCGTCATCCTGCTCGCCATCGCCATTGTCGTGTTGCGCCCGGAAATCAAGATGCCGGCATTTACGCAGTTCATCGACGGGACGGGACCGATTTTTGCGGGCAAGGTGTTTCCGTTCGTCTTTATCACGATCGCGTGCGGCGCGGTTTCCGGGTTTCACTCGCTGGTGTCGAGCGGCACGACGCCCAAGCTCATCACGAACGAACGCGACATTCGAATGGTGGGCTACGGCAGCATGATGCTCGAGTCGTTCGTCGCCATCATGGCGATGATTGCGGCGACGCTGCTCGATCCGGGCGTTTACTTCGCGATCAACACGGGCGCAGGAGTCGTGGGTGCCGCGCCCGATGCGGCGGTCGCGACGATCTCGGGCTGGGGATTCCCGGTCAGCGTCGATCAGATGGCGGCCCTCGCAAAAGAGATGGGCGAGCACACGCTGTTCGCGCGCACGGGCGGCGCGCCGTCACTCGCCGTCGGCATGGCGAGCATCTTCGGCAGCGCCTTCGGTCAGGGACTGCTCGCCGTCTGGTATCACTTTGCGATCATGTTCGAGGCCGTCTTTATCCTGACGACGCTCGATGCCGGCACGCGCGTTGGCAGATTTATGCTCCAGGATGCGCTCGGCCATGTCTGGACACCGATGGGGCGCACGTCGTGGTATCCGTCGGCGATCATTGCGAGCTCGCTCATCGTCGCCGCCTGGGGATACTTCTTATATATAGGAGTGATCGACCCGAACGGTGGGGTGAACATAT
>JBGPLJ010000259.1:0-5310 GCA_041486385.1 Steroidobacteraceae bacterium | reverse complement strand
CGCGAACGTTGGCGAACAGACCTGCAGCGTACACGGGACTGCAATAACACGTCGTCTGTTCGCCCGTTCGCGCGAGGTTCGCGAAGAAATTCCGAGCAGTCGTCCGCCGGAATTTCTTCTGCGCGTTTGCGCCATGAGCGCGAAGGAGTGCCCCGTCCGCCGCCGCCAACGCGACCTCTGATATCAGATACCCCCGGAAAGTGCCCCGGTACCGGCCGGGCGTATTCGCCGCTCAGTGCTTCAGGGTGTAGCGCACCGCGAGCTGCACTTGCCGCTCGGAAGCATTGACCGGCTCGCCGAGCATGACGCGGCCCGTCAGCTTCGAATCGATCCAGAGCGACTCGAGCGCGACCTGCCAGCTTGCATTCACGTCGTAGAGCCACGCGAGCGTCCACGCGTGGCCGTCGTCCCAATTGCGAAAGCCGGCGCCCGCTTCCTGGTCGGTGCCGAACTTGTCGTAGCGCAGGCTCACGCGGTGCGCGCCGATATGCTTGCTCGCGAGCGCGAACCAGGAATCAAAATCGAGGTAGTACTGCGCACTGCCGTCCGGATTGAGACCGGCGTAGGTGGCGCCTTTGATCCATTGGCCGATGAGCGTCCAGCTGCGCGGCAACTCGAAGCGCGCGCCGAGACTGTTGAAGCGCGTGAGCCAATCGAAGTCGTAGGAGAACTTCGACAAATCGCCGCGATTGTCGTAATGCAGCGCGCGCAGCGTGATGGCGTCCGCGCGCTTCCACTCCGCGCCGACGTAGTAACCGAGGCGATCATCGATCCGGTGAAAGAATTCGAAGCCCGGACGGAATTTCGCATCCGGCGGCGGCACCAGAAAAAAGATGGGAATGAAGTGCAGGCGCCCAAAGAGCGGCGTCTGCCGATCGTTGATGGACCAGCCGCGAAAGGACAGCAGCAGGCCGGCGTCGTCGTTGTAGTCGTAGAGGCCGCCGATGAGACTGAAGTCGCCCGAGCCGTTCTGCTGGCTGCCGAGCCAGGTGACGGCCGCTTCGGCGCCGATCGTCTTGAATTCCTCGCCGAACCAGGTATTGATTGCCGAGGAGCTCAGCGTGTACGCGCTCGACCAGCCCGCCGCGCGATTCTCGAGCGAGATCGGCGGATAGAATGCGCCGAGCTTGGCGCGCCAGCGCCACGCGTGCGCCGGGAAGGGGCGCCAGTCGAGGTACATCTCCGTTACGTCGACCGGATTGTTGTCGTGGTCGCCGTAGGTATTGAGCGTCGCATGCGCCGTGAGCGTGTCGGTCAGACGGCCGTGATAGTCGAGAAAAACACGCCCGATGCGCAGCCCATCGTGATCCGGGTCGAAGCGCAGCTTGCCGCCGCCGCCCTGAAGGTAGGAAGGAAGCCCCTCCGCCGCCACGCCGCGCAGATCGATCTGGAAGGTAAATCCCTGTGCCTCGTCGCCCGCCGGGTCGGCGCGCACGGTGCCCACGCTCGCCAGCACTACCAGCGTCGCAACCACGAGGATCCGTTTCGACACGCCGTCCATGTGGGGCAGTCTTACCTCAATAATCGTCCAAGGACTTCGACTCCATCGGCGTTTTCCATTCGGACTTGAGCTTGCGCTCGAGGCGGAATGTCTCCTCGGCCGCTATCCCGTCCACAAGATCGAGCACGCGATGCAGGCTCTCCTGCGCCTCCTTGATGCGCGGGTTCCAGATACGCACGTCATAGCGGCCGGGCGGCAGGTTCGCGCCCGTCCAGCGGCCGTCGATATCCGTCTTGCCGAAATTGGGTGAGTCGGCGACGTAGATGTAGCCGAGCATGTTGTCGTGAATATTGCAGCCGAGCGTCACGATACCGGGCTGATCGAACAACAGCGGCGGATGCTTGCGGCCCTTATAGAGCGGCAGCTGAAAACGCTTCGCGGGCGAGAACGAATACACCTGATGACTCACGGTGTCGTTGTTCGGGAAGTCGACCCAGGTGCGCTCTTCCACCACGAGAATGTGCGGAACGAACTCGCGATTGCGTTGATCCATCGCGGCGTGCGCGCGTTCTGGGGCATCGGGACGCGCCGCGGCCGGCGTGCTCGACTTCGCGACCACCACAACATCCGCCACCGGGCGGCCAACCGGATCGAGCACCAGCACTTTGAGATCGCTCGCGGCAGCGCAGCAACCCCACCCTGTCGCGGCCAGAAACGCGAGCGAGAACCGCAAGTTCATGTCCCCTCAAGCGCTCCAAGCGACGCGCGAGTTAGACGCGCGTCGCAGTTTAACAATATCCACGTGGCTCTTCGGACCCCAGCTTCCCTAGAGTATCCCTCCCGTTCCATCGGCGCCTTCGCAACTCGCCAGTGAAAAGCTACCGCAGTCGCATTCTGCTGCTCATCATCGGTTTGATCGTGCTGGTACAAGCAGCCACGGTCACGGCCGTCCTCCTTGAGTCGCTGCGCGACGGTGAGGCGCACGCCAAGGACGAGTTGCATTCAACGGGCGACGTCGTCGTGCAGGCGCTCAACTCGCGCGGCACCGAACTCGCAAGCGCTGTGCAGATTCTTGCCGCCGATTTTGGCTTTCGCGACGCGGTAGCGAGCCAGGACAGCGCGACGATTCTGTCGGCGCTCGACAATCACAGTGCGCGCATCAACGCGAGCCTCGCGCTCGTGTTGTCGCTCGATGGCCGCGTTGTCGCCAGCACCGATCCGGTCCTCGCGGCGCGCGGCGCTGCGCTCTTCAGCGAACTCGTACACAGCGCAGGCGAGCGGGGCGGGCAGATCACCTACGCGATGATCGGCGGCCATGGCTATCAGCTGGTGGTCGCCGCCGTGCCGGCGCCGACGACCATTGCATGGATCGCAATGGGCTTCGAATTGAATGCCCATCTCGCGAACGACCTCAAGCGACGCTTCAATCTCGACGTTACCTTCAGTGCCAGCGATGCGTCGGCCGGTGCCGCGCTGGTCACGACGGTAGCCGACGCCCGATCAGGGGATTTCGATCGCGAGTTGAAGCGTCTGGTCTCGGCCGGCGGACAGGTCGTGCGCGTCCATATCGGCGGCCAGGATTATCTGGCGCTCGCCCTGCCGCTCGTACGGCGGCCGGGCAGTCCGACGCTGATCCTCGAGCGTTCGATGTACGACGTGCAGGCGAGCTACCGGCAGCTGCGCGCGCCGCTCGTGATCATCAGCGCGATTGCCATGCTGCTCGCATTCGTGTTCGGCTTCATGCTTGCGGGCAGCGTCACGCGCCCGGTCACGCGGCTCGCAACCGCGGCTCGCCGCATCGAGTCGGGCGACTACACCGTGCCTGTTCCCGTGCGCAGCAGCGACGAGTTCGGCACGCTGTCGAACGTCTTCAATTCGATGCAGTCGGGGATCGCCGAACGCGAAGGGCGGCTGCTGCATCAGGCGAATCACGACGCGCTCACCGGCCTGCCGAACCGCCTCATGGCGACCGAGCGGCTGGAAGCCGCCATCAGGCAGAGCCGCGCGACGAAGTCGCCGATCGCGGTGCTGCTCCTCGACATCCGTGACTTCGAACGCATCAATGCGTCGCTCGGTCACACGATCGGCGATGAGGTCCTGCGCGAGCTTGGACGCCGCTTGAGCAGCCGGCTGCGCAGCGCCGATACCGTGGCGCGCGTCGGCATCGCGCAATTTCTGGTAATTCTCGTGGATACGAATATGGAGTTGGCGAAGAAGCAGGCGAGCCAGCTCTCGGAGGCCGTGCGCAGCGGCATGTTGCGCGATGACGTGCACGTGAGCCTCATGCCGCACATCGGCATCTGCATGTATCCGGATCACGGCGAGCAGTCCGCGGATCTGCTGCGGCGCGTGGAGACCGCGCTCTATGACGGTCACGAATCCGATCAGCCCGTGACGCTCTATCAGGCGGGGCGCGATGAAGGCCATCGCCGCCAGCTCGCGCTGGTCGGCGATCTGCGCCGCGCAATCGCCGCCAACGAGCTGACGCTGCTCTATCAGCCGAAGGTCGAGATGGCGAGCCGCAAGGTGAAGAGTCTCGAAGCGCTGGTACGCTGGTTCCACAGCACGCACGGTTTCATACCGCCGGCGGAATTCATCCCGTTCGCAGAACGCACGGGCGGCATCGGCATGCTGACGCGCTGGGTCGTGCAGAACGCCGTGCGTCAGATCCGTCAGTGGTCCGATCAGGGCCTGGAAACGGAAGTTTCCGTCAACCTGTCGGCGGCCGACCTGCATGACACGGACCTCGCGAACATGATCATCGCGGAGCTCGCCAACAACAGAGTCGACCCGACGCGGCTGGTGCTCGAAATCACTGAAACCGCCGCGATGCGCGAGACGCCGCTCGCCGTGAAGGTGATGGAGGAGCTGCGCACCTACGGCGTGCGTTTCTCGATCGACGATTTCGGCACCGGCTTCTCCTCGCTCGCGCAGCTGAAGCGCCTGCCGGTCGATGAAATCAAGATCGACAAGTCCTTCGTGCTCGATCTGAAACCGGATTCCGATGATGCCGTGATCGTGAAATCGACCATAGACCTCGGCCACAGCATGGGTCTGAAAGTGGTAGCGGAGGGTGTCGACAAGGCGGAGAGCTGGCAATTTCTCGCGCAACTCGGTTGCGACCTTGCGCAGGGCTATTTCGTCAGTCACCCGTTGAAGCCTCAGGACATTCCGGCGTGGGTCACGCGACTCAACGCCAAGCTCGAGCAAGCATCGAGTGCGACCGCGCAGGTGCGCGTGTTGCGTGAACATCACCGCACGACGCGGTGATGCGTTGAGCGTCAAGGCCGCCAGCGCCGGATCGAAGGAGTCATCCGTGGGAACGCCAAGTTCGGACAAATCTGCACTCGCCGCCGTCGAACAGGCGCCGCCCGCGCTCGCGGATCGCGGCGAGCGCCGACGACGAGCCGCTGAGCCGGGCGCCAAAGCGTCATCGCCACGGGTGCTGCTCATCGACGGGAATCCCGACGACCGGCGCACGATCGAGGGCGAGCTCGCGCAGTTGCGTGGCCAGCCCTTCGAGCTTGTGTACGCGGCGACGCTGATCGAGGGTCTTGCAGAACTCAGAGCTGGCGGCATTGGCGTCATCCTGCTGGATCTGAATCTCACCGACAGCATCGGGCTCACCACCTATCTCCGGCTCCAGCCGAAGGCTGGTGACATCCCCGTGATCGTGCTCGTCGGTCAGGCGGACGAGGACCTCGGCGCCGGCGCGGTCGAGCGCGGCGCGCTCGATTTTCTCGTCAAGCAGCAGATCGTGAGCAATCTCCTCGAGAAGGCGCTGCGCTACGCCACCGAACGCACGCACACCTTGCGCGCGCTGAAAGCGTCCGAGGCGCGCTATCGCGAGCTATACGAAAACGTGGTCG
>JBGPLJ010000258.1:0-5341 GCA_041486385.1 Steroidobacteraceae bacterium | reverse complement strand
CACCAGCGCCAGCGTGACATCTGTGACGATCGGTCGCACGCGTTCGGCCTGCACCAGCGACTCATCGAGGATTGCCTGAAAGTCGACCGCGTCCGCACCGTAGTACTGGCGCAACAGAAAATTGTGGTAGTCGAGAATCTCGCCGAGCTTGGCCGCGAATTCTTCCCGATGGAATAGATCCGAGACCCGCAGCGCCCGGCGCGCCACCTTGTCCTCGTACGCGGGGCCTATGCCGCGTCCGGTCGTGCCGATCGCCTTTGTGCCGCGTGCGCGCTCACGCGCTTTGTCGAGCGCGATGTGCGAAGGCAGGATCAAAGGACAGGCGGGACTGATGCCGAGCCGCTCAAAGACAGGCACGCCTTTCTTGATCAGCATGTCCGCTTCGGACAGCAGCGCCGGTAGCGAAATAACCGCGCCATTGCCGATGAAGCAGCGCACGTTCGGGCGCAGGATGCCGGCCGGAATGAGCGAGAGGATCGTCTTCTCGCCACCGATGACGAGCGTGTGACCGGCGTTGTGGCCGCCCTGAAAGCGCACCACCGCGGCGGCGCGCTCGGTCAGCAGATCAACAATCTTGCCTTTGCCTTCGTCGCCCCACTGGGTTCCGATGACAACTACGTTCTTGCCCAAGGGACCGCTACTTGCCGTTCGGCGACTTCAGATACTTGAAGAACTCACTATCGGGCGCGAGCACCATCACGTCGGAATCGCGGCCGAGCGAATTTCGATACGCCTCGAGGCTTCGATAGAAGGAGTAGAACTCGGGGTTCCTCGTATAGGCCTTGGCATAGATATCGGTGGCGAGCGCGTCGCCCTCGCCGCGCAACTGCAGCGCCTGTCGCTGCGCGTCGGCGAGAATCTCCGTGCGCTCGCGGTCGGCCGTCGCCTTCACGCGTTGCGCGCTCTCGTCGCCTTCCGCGCGATAGCCCGCCGCAAGCGCCCGATAGTCCTGGCGCATGCGCTCGTAGACGGATCCGACCACGCCTTCTGGCAGTTCAACGCGTTGCATGCGCACGTCGACGATCTGGATGCCGAGTTGATCGACCGACTTCGCCGCGCTCGCAAGCATGTCGCCCATCAGCTCCGACCGTTCGGCCGCAACGAACTGTTCGAGCGAACGCCTTTGCGCCGCGCGCTTGATGCCATCGCGCACGATGTCGCCGAGACGCGCGTGCGCCGTCTCGCGCAGACCTCCGGTTGTCAGGCGATAGTGCGTCACATCGGAAATGCGCCACTTGATGAAGAAAGCAACATCGAGCTGTTTGTTTTCGTTGGTGAGAAACTGCTCGCCCTGGAAACTTTCGGTGAGCACCATCTTCGGGTACTTCTCCACCGAGTCGATCCAGAACGGCATCATGAAATGCAAGCCCGGCGCATAGTCGGCGCGCGTGATTTCCTTGAATGTGAAACGAATCGCGAGTTGCGTTTCGCTCACCGTGAAGGCGGACCACCAGAAGACGCCGAGCGCCGCGAACACGACGACGACAATGCCTAGCGCACGATTCGACATCAGCGGCTCCCCCGCGCGGCGTCGGTCTGCGCGTCATTACCGGAGGGGGTGCGCACTGTGCCGTCGCGCGGCACGGCTGGCAGGCCGGCGGCGCCCGAATCGAGCAGCTTATCGAGCGGCAGATAGAGTAACTGGCCGTTGCCGCGCGTATCGATGATGACTTTCTTGGACCTGGCCAGGACTTCTTCCAGCGTCTCGTAGTACATGCGATTGCGTGTCACCGCAGGAGCGCGCTCATACGCGGCCAATACCTGACTGAACCGCGAAGCATCGCCCTGCGCAATTGAAACGACGCGCGCCTTGTAGGCCTGCGCGTCGAGGATCTGCGCCTGCGCGAGGCCGCGCGCCTTCGGCACGATATCGTTCTCGTAGGTTTGCGCTTCGGCGATGCGGCGTCCACGGTCCTCGACCGCTTTGTTGGAATCCTGCTGCGCATCGCGCACCGCGTCCGGCACATTGATGTTGGTCAGATTGACCGTCGTGATGCGGATGCCGGCCCCATAGCTGTCGAGCGTCTTCTGTGCGAGTTCCTTGGTCTTGTCGATCACCACCAGGCGGCTGCTGGCAGCGAGCACTTCGCCGAGCGTGGTCTGACCCACGACTTCGCGAATGGCCGCCTCGACGACATCCAGCACGGTCTCTTCCGGCTTCTGCACGTTGAACAGGTACTTCTTCGGATCCTCGCGCAGGTATTGCGCGCCCAGCTCGATGGTCACGAGGTTTGCGTCCTTCGTGAGCATCGTCTGCGTGTCCTGCGTGCTGCCGTAGTTCTGCACCGCCACGATCTTCTTCGTTTCGATCGGCCACGGCAGCTTCATGTGGAAGCCCGAGTGCACGACACGGTCGTACTTGCCGAACCGCTGAATCACCGCGGCTTCACTGGCGTCGACCTGATAGAAGGTTGAGATTGAGACCAGGATCACGAGTACCACGACGACGAGCGGCCCCCAACCCGGCGCGCTGCCGGTGGTTCCGCCTGTGCCGCCCCCGCGCCGGCCGCCGAAGATCGTGCTCAGCCTGCGTTGAAGATTCTTCAACACTTCGTCGAGATTCGAGCCTTGACTTGGCCTTCGATCCCAGGGATTTTTGCCGCCGCCCGGCTCATTCCACGCCATGACTGTTGGTCGACTCACTGCCTAGTTGGCTTAAGTTGATGGAGAAAAAACTCGGCCTACCCGCATCAGATCCTGCGCTTGGCTCCAGGTTCAGCTCTGCTTTTGGCTCTGGTGTCAGCAACGGCACGACGGCGGGTGCGCGCAGATTGTAGGAAGGCGCTCCCGGGGACACAAGGCAGCTTCGACTTCCTTGGCGAGCGCTTGGCCGCAAGCGCGACGCCGGGCCGGCGCAGCAATTCTTCGAGCTGACTTTTCGACAATTCGACATCGATCAGCCAGCCGCCATCTTCCAGCACCTCTTCGGCGCGTACAAGCTTGCGCGTAAAGAGTTGCGAGCGCACACCCGCCGCGGCGAACGTGACAGTCAGACGATGGCGGGCGACATCCGGATAGAGCACTCCCTCGATCAGTTGCAGGAGACCGTCGAGTCCCGTGCTGCGCGCCGCGCTGATCCATGCCTTGCCTGCAATCCTGCCGGCGTGCCGCTCGACCCGCATTTCAAGGCCGGCGCGATCGATCTTGTTGTAGACCTCGATCTGCGTCAGCTCGCCGGCGCCGATCGACGCAAGTACCTCATTCACTTGAAGTGTTCGTTCCGCGTGCTCGGAATCGCTGACGTCAATGACATGCAGCAACAGGGCGGCGTCGCGCGCTTCCTGCAGCGTCGAGCGGAATGCCGCTACCAGCTCATGTGGCAGATCGCGAATGAATCCGACCGTGTCCGCGAGCGCAACATTCTGCGAACGCGGGAGCTGCAGCCGGCGAACCGTCGGATCGAGCGTGGCGAACAACTGATCGGCCACATAGGCGCCGGCGCCGGTCAACGCATTGAACAGCGTCGACTTGCCGGCGTTGGTGTAACCGACGATTGCGACCGTGGGCACGGGCAGTTCTTTGCGCCCCTGCCGGCCGGTATCGCGCTGCCGCGCGAGCTTTTCCAGACGGCCTTGGAGCGTCTTGATGCGCTTGGCGATGAGTCGACGGTCGGTCTCGAGCTGCGTTTCGCCAGGTCCGCGCAGACCGATACCGCCCTTCTGCCGTTCAAGGTGGGTCCAGCCGCGCACCAGGCGAGTCTGCAGGTGCTTCAGCTGCGCGAGCTCGACCTGCAGCTTGCCTTCGAAGCTGCGGGCGCGCTGCGCAAAGATGTCGAGGATGAGGCCGCTGCGATCGAGCACGCGCTTGCCGGTCAATTCTTCGAGATTGCGCTCCTGACTGGGAGTGAGCGCATGATCCACGAGCACGACATCCGCTTCGTTGGCGCGGGCCAGGTCACGGATTTCGTCCGCCTTGCCGCTGCCGACGAAGAATCGCGGATCGGGACGCGCTCGATAGCCGCCGATGCTCGCGACGGGCAGCGCTCCTGCGGCGCTTGCGAGTGCAGTGAACTCCTCGAGTTCCTCCGGGGTCGCGCGAGTACCAACACCGATGCGCACCAGGATGGCGCGCTCACCGGTCGCGGGTCGCTCAAACAATGAGCCACTCCTTGAGCGACAGGTGCCTCACGCGGCCGGTGCAGCTTCCTGGCCATCCTCATCGGATGCCGGGAGGTGAACATTACGAGCGGGCACGACCGTGGAGATGGCGTGCTTGTAAACCATCTGGCTGACACTGTTCTTAAGGAGCACGACGAACTGATCGAACGAATCGATCTGTCCCTGCAGCTTGATGCCGTTAACGAGATAGATCGAGACCGGTACGCGCTCCTTGCGCAGGGCATTCAAAAAGGGGTCTTGCAGAGACTGACCTCTGGCCATTTGTATCTCCTTGTTATTTATCCATTTTTATCTGCGCTGTCAGCTGCGCACGGGGCGAGAGGGCGCGATGCTGGCCGACACTAAAAAATTTGGCCGGCGAATGGCGCCAGATATTATCACAGCGAACGTCACGTACGTGGCCCGAACCCCAGTGCTTCCCGAACGCGCTCAGAGATGTGGGCGGTCGCATTGGACTCAAGCGGGTCGTACCACTCGGCATCGCGGTGCTGCCGGAGCCAGGTGAGCTGCCGTTTGGCCAGTTGGCGTGTCGCAGCGCTTGCGCGGCGGATGGCTTCTTCCAGCGAAAACTCGCCGGCCAGAAAGCCCCAGAGCTGGCGATAGCCCACCGCGCGTATGGCGGGATGATCGCTTGTCAGATCGCCGCGCGCACGCAGCCCTGCGACCTCGGCGAGGAATCCCGCGCCCATCATCGCCGCCAGCCGCTGCTCGATCCGCTCGTGCAAGCGCTCGCGTTCGTTAGGGGAAACGACGAAGCGCGCGACACTCGCGCGTTCAATGAACGGAGCGCGCGAGCGCTGCAACTCCGAGATCGGCGTGCCCGTGACGTGGAAGACCTCGAGCGCACGCTGAATACGCTGCGCATCGTTTGGCTCAATACGGCTCGCCGCTTCCGTGTCGACGCGTGCCAATTGCGCGTGCAGCGCCGGCCAGCCCTCGCGGGCGGCGCGCTCATCGAGTTCACGCCTGAGCCCCGCGTCGGCCGCCGGCAAATCCGCAAGTCCTTCGAGGAGCGCTTGAAAGTAGAGCATCGTGCCGCCGACGAGGAGCGGCGTGCGGGCGCGCGCGCGAATATCCGCCATCGCGGCGAGCGCGTCACGCACGAACCGCCCAGCGGAGTAGCTCTCGGCAGGATCGAGCAGATCGACGAGGTGATGCGGCACGCGCGCGCGGATGGCGCGCGATGGTTTGGCGGTGCCGATATCGAGTCCGCGATACACCAT
>JBGPLJ010000257.1:0-5376 GCA_041486385.1 Steroidobacteraceae bacterium | reverse complement strand
GCATTTGTCTCATGCACATGCAGGGCGATCCGCGCTCCATGCAGCAGGCGCCGCGCTACAACGACGTCGTGACCGAAGTCCGCGACTTCCTGGCGGCGCGTGTGGCAGCGTGCCGGGCTGCCGGGATCGACGAGGAGCGCATCGCAATTGACCCGGGCATCGGCTTCGGCAAAACGCGTGCGCACAACCTCGAGATCCTGTCGAAGCTGCAGGCGTTTACGGCGCTCGGCCGCCCGATCGTGATTGGGGTTTCGCGCAAGTCAACGATCGGCGCACTTACCGGCCGCCCGGTCACTGAGCGCCTGGCAGGCAGCATAGCCCTAGCAACACTCGCGGCGGCGCGCGGAGCGGCTATCATTCGCGCGCATGACGTGGCCGCTACCGTCGATGCCATGAAGATCGTTTCCGCGATGCGGGGAGAGGCGACTTGAGCAGAAAGTATTTCGGTACCGACGGCGTGCGTGGCAAGGTCGGCCAGCATCCAATGACCGTCGACTTCGCACTGCGCCTGGCAAGCGCGGCGGCGCGGGTGCTCGCTCCGCAGGGCGGCAGGGTCCTCATCGGCAAGGACACACGGGTATCGGGCTACATGTTCGAATCCGCGCTCGAAGCGGGTTTTGTCGCTGCGGGCGTTGATGTGCTCCTCGCCGGTCCGCTGCCTACGCCCGGGATCGCCTACATGACGCAGCATTTCGGCTGCGACCTCGGTGTCGTCATCAGCGCGTCCCACAATCTGTACGAAGACAACGGCATCAAATTCTTCGATCGGAGCGGTGGCAAACTCTCGGATGAGCAGGAAGCGCACATTGAAGCGCTCCTCAATGAAGCTGCGATCACCTGCGAATCACGCAAGCTCGGCCGCGCGACGCGTATCGATCGCGAACGCGTGCAGTATCAGAAATTCTGCGCTAGCACACTGCCCGAGGGCGTAGACCTCACCGGGTTCAAGATCGTGATCGATTGTGCCAACGGCGCCGGCTACAAGGTCGCGCCACGCGTGCTTGCCGATCTCGGCGCCGACGTCGTGCCCGTTGGCTGTTCGCCGAATGGCCGCAATATCAATGACGCCTGCGGGTCGACCGCGCCTGGACTCCTGCAGCTCACGGTGCCTGGCGTACGCGCGCATGTTGGTATCGGGCTCGACGGCGATGGCGATCGGCTCATCATGGTCGACATGCTCGGCCGCATCGTCGACGGCGATCAGCTTCTCTATGTCATCGCCAAGGCGCGTGCCGAGGCGGGTACGCTCAGGGGGCCGGTGGTCGGGACCGTGATGAGCAATTTCGGACTGGAACTGGCCCTTGCCGAGAAGAACATCGAATTCCGCCGCGCACAGGTAGGCGACCGCTACGTTCTCGCCATGCTCCGCGAGACAGGCGGCATCCTCGGCGGTGAAGCGTCCGGGCATCTGTTGTGCCTTGACAAAGCGACCACGGGCGATGGCTTGGTGAGCGCGTTGCAGGTGCTCGCCATCATGAAGCAGGCGGGCCGGCCGCTCGCCGAACTTGCCGCGGCGATGACTCAGTTTCCGCAGAAACTCATCAACGTGCGCACCCGCGTGCGTTTCGACGTCGATTCAAACGCGATCATTCGTGACGAAGTTGCGGCAGTGGAGAAGGTGCTGGCTGGGCAGGGACGAGTCGTGCTCCGGGCATCTGGAACCGAGCCGGTCATTCGCGTCATGGTCGAGTGCCGTGACGAACTGGGCGCGCGCCAGCACGCCGAGCGCCTGGCTCGAGCGGTTGAGCGGGCCGCCGCGACCTGACGCCAGCTCATTTCATTCAACTCATTGATTTTACGGCTGCCGGCCTTTAATCTTGCGCCCCTTTTTTTGACGGGCGCCTGATGTCCACACGCAAGCCTTTGGTGGCCGGAAACTGGAAGATGCATGGCACGCGCACGGAGAATTCCGTGCTCGTGGCGGCGATCGTGCAAGGGCTCTCGGGCGAGGAGAGCGTCGAAGTGGCCGTCTGTCCACCATTCGTCTATCTCGCCGATGTCGTGCGCGCGGTGAAGGACACGGCGGTCGCCGTAGGCGCGCAGAACGTGTGCGCGGAGCCGATGGGCGCGTTTACGGGCGAAGTCGCGGCGGCGATGCTGCGCGACATCGGTTGCCGCTACGTGATTGTCGGCCATTCGGAGCGCCGTCAGATCTACAAGGAAGACGATTCGCTGGTCGCCCGGAAATTTCTCGCCGTCCAGCAGCAGAAACTGACGCCAATACTCTGCGTCGGAGAAACGCTGGAGGAGCGGGAGCGCGCGGAGACCGAACAGGTTGTCGCGCGGCAACTCGATGCAGTGCTCGCAGTGGCGGGCATCGCCGCATTGGCGCAGGCGGTCATTGCTTACGAACCCGTATGGGCGATCGGGACCGGCAAGAATGCGACGCCGGAGCAAGCGCAGACGGTGCACGCTTTCATCCGCGGCCGGCTCGCGCGTCAGGATGCTAAGATAGCGGGCGCGATACGTGTCCTGTACGGCGGCAGCGTGAAGGCCGCCAATGCCGGCGAGCTCTTTGCGATGCCCGACGTGGATGGCGGGCTCGTGGGCGGCGCGTCGCTCAAGGGCGAGGAATTCATGAGGATCTGCGCCGAGGCCTGAGGCTTCCGCCCGATCGAGAGAGAACACCTGCGATGTTGCATACATTCTTGATCACGATGCACCTGCTGATCGCGACGATTATCGTCGTGCTCGTACTGGTCCAGCGCGGCAAGGGCGCGGAGGCGGGCGCGGGCTTCGGGGCCGGGGCTTCGGGCACGGTGTTCGGCGCGCGCGGCACGCATACCGTTTTCTCGCGCGCGACCGCGGTGCTCGCCACGCTCTTTTTCATAACGACCGTGTTGCTGGCCTACGTCGGCGAACCGAAACAGGTCGGGTCCTCGACGATCGAACAACAGATCGAACTCGAGCGGCAGCAACAGCTGAAGCAGGCGACCACGCCTGCGGCGCCTGGTGCGCCGACAGCGACAAGTGCCGCCCCGTCGGTAGTTGCGCCGGCAGCGCCAGCTTCGGGGACGACAGAGGCGCCGGCAAAGGCGCCGCCGACGCCTTCATCCAAGCCCTGAAGGCTGCGCGATTCCGTACGCGGACGTGGTGGAATTGGTAGACACACTAGCTTGAGGGGCTAGCGCCGCAAGGCATGGGAGTTCGAGTCTCCCCGTCCGCACCACCTTTTCTTTCTTCCTGCTTCTTTCTTTGCGCTTCAAAAGAAACCAAAGAAAGAAGCAGAGAACAATACGGGTTTTCCGAGGACCGACCGACCCTCTCTTACCCCGCCGAGCCGCCCACAACCCGGTGTGCGCAGCATCCGCCCCTGCTACAATCCGCCGCGATTTTCGCGTCTCACTGAAGCGTCTGGCTGCCGTTCGAGTCCAATGCTCGAAAAGTACTTGCCCATCCTTATTTTTCTCGGCATCGCTGCCGGCTTCGGCTGTCTTCTGCTGGTACTTGGCTATCTGCTCGGGCCGCGTCATCCCAATTCCGAAAAAGCGTCCGCTTACGAGTGCGGCTTCGAACCGTTCGAAGAATCGCGCATGAAATTTGATGTGCGCTACTACCTGGTGGCGATTCTCTTCATCGTCTTCGATCTGGAGACGGCTCTGCTCGTGCCGTTCGCGGTCGGGTTCAAGGGACTCCCGTACTTCGCCTGGGTGGCCGTGCTGGGGATCTTCCTGCCGGTTCTGGTGATCGGTTTCATCTATGAATGGGGCAAGGGAGCGCTCGAATGGGATTAGACGAAGCGCTCGAGCCGGTCATGAGCAACAAGGGCTTTCTCCTGACGACCCGTGATGCACTCTATAACTGGGCGCGCACCGGTTCGCTCTGGCCGATGACCTTCGGCCTGGCTTGCTGCGCCATCGAAATGATGCAAGCGGGTGCGGCGCGCTACGACCTCGACCGTTTCGGCGTTGTGTTCCGGCCGAGCCCGCGTCAGTCCGACGTAATGATCGTCGCGGGCACACTCGTCAACAAGATGGCGCCGGCCCTGCGCAAGGTCTACGACCAGATGCCGGAGCCGCGCTGGGTCATATCAATGGGTTCGTGTGCGAACGGCGGCGGCTATTACCACTATTCCTATTCGGTTGTACGGGGCTGCGATCGCATCGTGCCGGTGGACGTCTATGTGCCTGGCTGCCCGCCCACGGCCGAGGCTCTGATCTACGGCATCCTGCAGCTGCAGAAGAAGATCCGCCGCGGCGAAACGATTACCCGATGAAGATGGCCGGATAAGAGTTCAAACAAGTGACGGAGCGCCTCAACAAAATCGCCTCGGCCGTCGCGGCGCGGCTGGCTGGAAAGCTCGAACGGCTGCCGTCGCTTGCGGATGAGCTTGCCTACAAGGTCGGGGCGGGCGACCTGCTCGCTGTTTGCCAGACGCTGCGCGATGCCGAGGATCTGCGCTTTGAAATGCTGATTGATCTCGCCGGCATCGACTATCTCGACTACGGCCAGGCGGAGTGGAAGACGCAGGCCGCAACCGCCAGCGGTTTCAGCCGGGGTGTGGAACGCACAGCCGACGAGTCGACGCCGGTCCACGGGACAACACAGCCGGGCGGGCAGCGCTTTGCCGTTGTCTATCAGCTGCTCTCGATTACACACAACTCGCGCATGCGACTGCGTGCGTACTGTTCGCCCGATGAGCCGCCGATGATCGATTCGGTGTGCGATGTCTGGGCCTCCGCCAACTGGTTCGAGCGCGAAGCCTTCGACCTCTTCGGCATTCTCTTCAAGGGTCATCCGGATCTGCGCCGCATTCTTACCGACTACGGCTTCATCGGGCATCCCTTCCGCAAGGATTTTCCGCTCATCGGTAATGTCGAGGTGCGCTACGACACCGAGAAGAAGCGCATGGTGTACGAGCCGGTGACCATCGAGCCGCGCACCCTCGTGCCGCGCGTCATTCGTCACGACAATCGCTATGCCGCGGCGATCAAAGATCCGAAATGAACGAGATCCGCAACTACACCGTGAATTTCGGTCCGCAGCATCCGGCGGCTCACGGCGTGCTGCGGCTCGTGCTCGAGATGGACGGCGAAGTCATACACAAGGCCGATCCGCACGTGGGGCTCCTGCATCGGGGAACGGAAAAACTCGCCGAGTCGAAGCCCTACAACCAGTCGATCGGCTACATGGACCGGCTCGACTACGTTTCGATGATGTGCAACGAGCACGCGTACGTGCTGGCAATCGAGCGGCTGCTCGGTATCACGCCCCCGCCGCGCGCGCAGTACATCCGCGTGATGTTCGATGAGATCACGCGCATTCTTAATCACCTCATGTGGCTCGGCGCGCATGGCCTTGATATCGGCGCGCTCACCGTCTTTCTCTATTGCTTCCGCGAGCGCGAAGACCTGATGGACTGCTATGAAGCGGTCT
>JBGPLJ010000256.1:0-5406 GCA_041486385.1 Steroidobacteraceae bacterium | reverse complement strand
GGCCGGGCCTTATGTCACAAGCGGCGCGCAGTATAGACGACATCTTTTTGTTCTATCAGCCGTTTTGCAGGGATTGTGAGCAGATACGCAGGGTCAGTGTGCGCAACATCGCGTGCTACCATCCGCCGCTTACCCGTGCGCCCGGAATGTGAACTTGGCCAAGCCGCATACCGTCTTTGTCTGTTCCAGCTGTGGCGGGGATTCCCCGAAATGGCAGGGCCAGTGCCCCGACTGTGGTGCCTGGAACACCCTGGCGGCACTCCAACAGCCTGGCCGCCCGCGATCCGTACAGCGTGCGGCAGCGTCAGTTACGGCTATCCCCAAGGCACTTGCGGCCGCTCACAGTGCGCCTGCGGGCCGGACCTCGACCGGGCTCGAGGAATTTGATCGTGTGCTCGGTGGCGGTCTGGTCACCGGCTCCGCCACGCTCCTCGGCGGCGATCCGGGTATCGGCAAGTCGACGTTGCTGCTGCAGGCCGCGGCCGGTCTCGCGGAGCGCACCGCTGTGCTCTATGCGACGGGTGAGGAGTCGCTCGATCAGGTGGGATTGCGAGCCGAACGCCTGGGTCTCGCGTCTGATCGTGCCCAGCTGATTGCGGAGACGAGCGTCGAGGCGATCCTGGAAGTCGCTCGCGCGACGGCGGCCCGAGTAATCGTCGTCGATTCAATCCAGACGATGTACACCGAGGCGCTCGATGCGAGTCCGGGCGCCGTCACGCAGCTGCGCGAGACCACGGCGACTCTGGTGCGATTCGCGAAAGAGTCTGGCGCGGCCGTGATTCTGATCGGCCATGTTACGCGCGAAGGCACCATTGCCGGGCCGCGCGTGCTCGAACACATGGTGGACACGGTCCTGTACTTCGAATCGGACAGCGGCAGCCGGTTTCGCATCGTGCGCGCCGTCAAGAATCGCTTTGGCGCGGCGAATGAGATCGGCGTGTTCGCGATGACGGAGCAGGGTCTGAAGGAAGTACGCAACCCTTCTGCGATGTTCCTCTCGCGCCACCCCGAGCCGGTCGCGGGCAGCGTCGTTACCGTCACGCGCGAGGGGACACGCCCGCTTCTGGTTGAAGTGCAGGTACTCGTCGATGAGACGCCGGCGCTCAATCCGCGCCGCGTCGCCGTGGGCCTTGACAGCGGCCGCCTGGCGCTTCTGCTTGCCGTGATTCATCGTCACGCGGGCGTGTCGCTGCAAAACTACGATGTATTCGCCAACGTGGTGGGCGGCGTGCGTGTGAGTGAAACAGCGGCGGACTTGCCGGCAGTGCTCGCGGCGCTGTCGAGTCTGCGCGATCGACCGTTGCCTTCCGATCTCGTCGCGTTCGGCGAAATTGGACTTGCGGGCGAAGTGCGGCCGGTGCCATTCGGCGAGGAGCGCCTGCGAGAAGCTGCCAAGCACGGGTTTCGCAGGGCGGTGGTTGCCGAGGCCAATGTGCCGAAGCAGAAGATCGAGGGGCTCGAGATCCTGGGTGTGCGTCGGCTGCCCGAAGCGCTCAAACGCTACTTCTGATTCTCGTCCCGGGCGGCGATCTCCCGCAGCCGCACCGTCTTCGCCACATTGTCCGACGTTTGCATGACCTCAATGGCGTAATCGCCGATTCTGAGCGCGGTGCCTGCCTCCGGGATGGCCTGCAGGTGCTCGATCACGAGTCCGTTCAGGGTCTTCGGCCCGTCGGTCGGTAACTTCCAGTGCATGGCGCGGTTGAGCGCCCGGATGGTCGCGGTGGCATTCACCACGTAACTCCCGTCGGCCTCGCGGTGCACGTCCTTGTGCATCTGGGTCGCGGTGTCGGTCGTGAATTCGCCGACGATTTCTTCCAGGATGTCCTCGAGCGTGACGATTCCCTGCACGTCGCCGTATTCATCCACCACGAAGGCCAGGCGACGGCGGTTACGCTGAAAATTCTGCAGTTGCGTGTTGAGTGTCGTGCCCGCCGGGACGAAATAGGCCTCGCGCGCCCTCGCGATCTCGATCAGCAATTCACGCGTCAGCTTGCCGCGCGCGAGTTCACGCGCGACGTTCTTCATGTGCAGGAGCCCGACGAGCTGGTCGAGTTCGCCTTCATAGAGCGGCATGCGCGTGTGCTGCGTCTGGCGCAGCTGCTCGAGGATCTGATCCCAGTCGTCGGTGATGTCGATGCCGGAGACTTCGTTTCGCGGCACCATGATGTCATCCACGGTCACGCGTTCGAGGTCGAGAATACTGGTCAGCATTTGCTTGTGACGCTGGGGAATGCTGACTGCGGCCTCGGCGACGGCCGTCCGCAATTCATCGGCGCTGAGCGAGTGACTGGCGGTTTGCTCCGCCGACATGCCGACGACGCGCAGGAGGCCGCGAACGGTGTTGTTGGCAATCCAGATAACGGGCGTGAACAGAATCAACAGCGGGCGATAGATGTACGCGGACGGGAGCGCCAGTTGCTCCGCGTGAAATACTCCATAGGTCTTGGGCGCGAGTTCGCAGAAGATAAAGATGATGGTCCCGAGCCCCAGCGCCGCCCCGAACACCCACCGGTCATCGCCCCCCAGATGCTGAACGAGCACCGTCAGGACCGCGGGCGCGAATACGTTCGCGAGCGTAGCGCCGAGCAGAATGACACCGATCAGAGCGTCGGGTTTCTTCAGCAGATTCTCAGTGATGCGCGCCGCCCGGTTACCTGCGGCGGCCTTGTGCCGCAATCGGTAGCGGTTGACGCTCATGAGCGCGGTTTCAGTACCCGCAAAGAAGGCCAGCGCGCAAAGCAGAGCCCCCAGAGCCACCCACAGTGGCGTAGCCGATATGTCCTTCAATGCGCTTACCTCGCAGTTTCGGAGGGCCGCGATTGCAGCAGCGGGTGTTTGCCAGTGTCAAGAAATGCCGGCGGAGCCCGGGGAACGCTGCCGGCCCTATAATCGGCTTCCCGATCCCGACCGGCGGCGGTGCTCATGTTCGACAAGCTTTCGGAACGGCTGACCCAGGCCGTCAACGCGCTGCGCGGCCGCGGGCGCATCACCGAGGAAAATGTCAGCGATACCCTGCGCCAGGTGCGCATGGCGCTGCTCGAAGCGGATGTCGCGTTGCCCGTGGTGAAGGATTTCATCGAGCGCGTGAAGTCGCGAGCGCTCGGTGCGGAAGTGAATGCCAGCCTCAGTCCAGGCCAGGCGTTCGTCAAGATCATCCACGCCGAACTGGTTGCCGTACTTGGCGATCCCGCGCGTGGTCTCAATCTTCGCGCGGAACCGCCGGTCGTCGTGCTGTTGGCCGGCTTGCAGGGCGCGGGCAAGACGACGACGGCGGCAAAGCTCGCCCGCTGGCTCGCTACGCAGAAGAAGAGGGCGCTGCTCACCAGTACCGACGTCTATCGGCCAGCCGCCATGTTGCAGCTTGAGCGGCTCGCGCAGGACATTGACGTCGCCTACTGGGTATCGCCCGATTCGCGTGAACCACCGGTAATGGCGCGCCTGGCGCTCGATCAGGCGCGGCGCGGCCTCTACGACGTCCTGATCGTCGACACGGCGGGCCGCCTGCATGTCGACGCCGAGATGATGAGCGAGATCCGCGCGATCGATAAGGCCATTCCCGCAACGGAGCGGCTGTTCGTGGTCGATTCGATGGCGGGCCAGGATGCGGTCAACGCGGCGCGTGCGTTCAATGAGGCGGTGGCGCTGACCGGCGTTGTGCTCACCAAGGCCGACGGCGATGCGCGCGGCGGCGTTGCGCTCTCTGTTCGGCAGGTGACCGGCCGGCCGATCCTGTTCCTAGGCACCGGCGAGAAGACTGACGCCCTGGAACTCTTCCATCCCGACCGCATCGCGACCCGCATCCTCGGGATGGGGGATGTGCTGAGCCTGGTGGAGGAAGTCGAGCAGAAGATCGACCGTGACAAGGCCGAAAAACTCGCGAAGAAACTGAAGAAGGGCCAGGATTTCGATCTCGTCGACCTGCGCGATCAGCTGCAGCAGGTCAGCTCCATGGGCGGCATCAGCGCCATCATGGACAAACTGCCGGCCGGCATGGCCCCGAAAGGCGGGATCCCGGGCGGCATGGACGAGAAATCGATCAAGCACCAGATCGCGTTGATCAATTCCATGACGCCTCGGGAACGGCGTTTCCCGGCGGTGATCGATGGCTCGCGCAGGCGGCGTATCGCCGCAGGGGCAGGGCTCGCGGTGCCCGAGGTAAATCGCCTCCTTAAGCAGTTCCTGACCATGCAAAAGATGATGAAAAAGGTCTCGCGCGGGGGCATCAGGGGCATGCTGCGGGGCATGGGCGGGCGGATGCCGCCGGGCCCACCCGGCAGATGAGGCTCGTGCCGGGGGCGTCCGACACGCTCTAAATTGCCATTTCCACAGGACTTTCTGTAGAATCCGCGCCTCTTTTTTGGGCCCGATTCCGGTGCCCCTCAGAGTACTTAAACAGCATGGTTACGATTCGTTTGACTCGGCGCGGCGGCAAGCGCAACCCGTTCTACAACGTTGTCGTCACAGACAGCCGCAAGCGCCAGGGTGGCAGCAACCTCGAGCTTGTGGGGTTTTTCAACCCCGTCGCCCGTGGCCAGGATACGAAGCTCAAGCTCGACATCGCTCGCATCGAGCACTGGGTGGGTCAAGGCGCCCAACTCTCTGAGCGCGTGCGGACGCTGGTCGGCGACTACAAGAAGTCTGCCGCAAGCCAGCCGGCGGCTGCTGCCTGATCACAAAGTCTTCGGACGAGGCCTGGGTTGAACTCGGGCGCGTGCTGGGACCTTTCGGTGTTCGTGGCTGGGTGAGAGTGGAGTCCTTCACCGAACCTCCCGAAGGACTCTTCGACTACACGGACTGGAGCTTGCGCAGGCGCGAGGAGCGACGCCCGGGGCAAGTGGAGGAGGCGAGGCCGCACGGCAAGCACTTTGCAGTGCGCTTTGCGGGTTGCACGGATCGCGACCAGGCGGCCCGGCTGGCCGGTGAGACGATCGAGGTACCGCGCAGCGCGTTGAAGCGGCTCGATACCGGCGAGTATTACCGCGCGGACCTGATCGGCATGAGCGTCCGCCGCGAGGGTGGTGAGTTGCTCGGGATGGTGGATCATTTCATCGATACGCGCTCGGACGCGATCATGGTGGTCCGGGGCGAACGTGATTTCTGGGTGCCCGCCACCGCGAAGCACCTGCGCCGGGTCGATCTGAAGGACCGGGTCGTTTGGATCGAGTGGCAGGAGCCCGCGGGGCAGCCCGAAGCTTGAATCAAGAGTCGGGAGTCCGGCGCAGTGCGTTTCGAAGTGGTCACGCTCTTTCCTGCGATGATCCGCGAGGCGGTACGGTACGGAGTCACCGGCCGAGCCATCGCGGCGGGCCTTGTCGAGTTGGAATGTGTCGACCCACGCGACTACGCGACGGATGTGCACAGAACGGTGGACGACCGGCCTTATGGCGGCGGCCCCGGCATGGT
>JBGPLJ010000255.1:0-5452 GCA_041486385.1 Steroidobacteraceae bacterium | reverse complement strand
GCGCTGGGGGGTGCGCTCTAAACCCTGCCTATCCGATATTCGCCGGTTTTTAGACGGGGGACCGCGTTGGCCTTATTTGCGGTCTGGGGTGGGCCCGCCGGGTGCTGCGCGTCGGGCCGACCGCTATTCAATGGATCAGGACTTTGCGGGCGCGAGCTTCTGCACGGCCTCGAGCGCCTTCGCCACGTTCTCCGCAGGGGCAATGCCACCAATAGTCGCGGCGATCTTGCCATTGGGCGTCACGATGAATGTCGTGCGTTCGGCAAAGCCGTGGCCAATCTCAATGCCGCGCGAATCCTTCGCTCCTGCAACCGCATCATGAACGCTCAGGTCGTACGACTTCGCGATCTTGGCGTCGGCATCGGAAGCGACTGCGAGCTTGCCCGCGCAATACTCCGGGTCCGCGGAAAAATCATTGAGCCGCGCGATGTTGTCGAGCGAGACGCCGATGATGCTGGCGCCCGCCGCATGAAACTTGCCCGCGTTCTCCGAAAAGGTGTGCGCCTGCACATTGCAGCCCTGCGTGTAGGCCGAAGGATAGAAATAGACGACCACAGGGCCCTTCTTGAGCGCCTCTTTCAGCGAGAAAGTGAACTCCTTGCCCGCGAGCGACGCCTGGGCACTGAAATCAGGAGCCGCGTCGCCCGCTTTGAGGGCGGCATACGCCGGCACAGCCAGCACGCTCATCAGCACAGAGGCAAACAATACTTGTTTCATGGTCGTGGTCCCTCGGGTTCGTGGGTCAGCGGGCAGGAAGAATAGCGAGCAGCCTCCATCCGCGCCAGTTTTCATGGCAGGGTTCGCGAGTCCCGCGGGCCAACCCGGCCCGCGGGACTCGTCATTGGAATGTCAGTTCTTATCGAGCCACTGCCCGACGCCGCCGTGCCGCGAACAGGCGCCCTTGTGCTGCTTGGCATGCGAGAACGTGCCATCTTTGCACTTGGCGATCGCGCCGGCAGCCGTTGCGCTCGAATCGTCCTTGGCCGCCGCAGCGGGCTTCTTCTCCACCGGAGCAGCCGCTGGCGCTGGCGCCGGTGCCGCAGGTGCAGCCGCCGCCGCTGCCGGAGCCGCTGTACCCCCCTTCTGTATTCCACCGTGATGGCTGCAGGCACCCTTGCCGGCTTTCGACGTGGAGCCATCCTTGCAGGTCACCGTCGCGGCGGCAGGTGCAGCGGAAGTCGTGGCCTGTGCGGAAAAGCTTGCGCCGAGGGCAAGCACGAGCACTGAGGAAGCAATGGTTCGACACCAGATTGACGCACGCATGAGACCCCCTTTAGGGAAAGTGACAAAGACGCCTCATCGTATGACTGGGTCGGATAGCGCTTCGTGAACTCCTCGTAACCTCGCCTTGCCGCGGCGGCTCAATCGCGCAGGCGGAAATCGACCTTGGTCTTGACGACAGCGCCTATCGCAGGCTCGCCGGTGCGCAGCGTTGGTGCCGACTGGTAGAGACTCATCACCGCAATGCTTGCCCAGGCCAGCCTGCGATGAGCATCGAGGGCCTTGGGATCGCCAACCGCGGGTTCTGGATCCGTCGCCGCGCACAGTAGCGACAGGTCCGACTGCACCTGACAGGTCAGGCCCACCAGCGCCTCGACACCCTCGCTCTGCAGACCCTTCGGATAGGCGGCGTCGAGATCCTGTGCTGTCGGCTGTTCCACCCATTCGAAATCGCTCATACGTGCAACAGGCGCCTGCAGAAAATCGACGGCGCGGCGATCGCTCTGCGCCAGCGTGACCTTGACATCCATGCGCAGCGACCAGGGGTTGTCGGGATCGAGCTTGGTCGTGTCAACCCGCATCGTCAGCGCTCGCCGCAGAGCCGCCTCGAGAATCTTCTCGTTGGGCGCGTGCTCGGAATTCGAAGCGCAGTCGAGCGCACCGGTGTGCCGATCTACGCGGCATGTGAAATCCACATCGACCGTGCTTGCGGGCAGCGTGACGCCCTCGAGGCTCATGTGCTTGATCGCTATCGACGGCTGCCGCACGAGCAGCGACGGCGCGAAGGTAAGGGTTTCCCAGGCCGGCGCGGACGGGCGATAGTCGAGCTGCGTCGTCAGCTTGCAAAATGGCGTCGAATATTCATCGCGGTTGTAGCTCGATTCAAGCCGGACAGCGCTATCTCCGGCTTCGTGCGCGGCGATGCCGAGGCGCCAGTGCGGGTTTGCCGATCTTGGCGCCTTGCTGACGTCTTCGTCGGTTTCGAAGCTCAGCGAGGATTGCTTGCCTGCGCTCACCACCGCGTACGGGGCTGGGCCGATCCGATGCACCTCACTTGCCTTGCCGGTCTGGACGTTCACCGTCGCGCCGTTTGCCAATTTCACAGAACTGTTCTTGAAACCCTTCTCGTCGAACGGCCGGTCGTCATAGCGAGGCTGGGGGACGAAGGGACCAAATCGATTCTCGAGATCCGCAAGCACGTCAACTGTCAGCCGCTCGCAACCCGCAGGGTCCGCGACCGATTCGATGTGTCGCAGCGTAATGAGGTAGGAATTGTAATAGCCAGGACGAAGCTCGACCGCATGCGACAGGCCGCCGAGCTGCACGGCGTCCGGCGCAACGATCGCAAGCACCTTGCTTGTGTACGGAGAAACCTGGCTGTTGCGCCACGCGAGCGTCGGAGTAATGGCACGCGCCGCATCGAAAGTCATGCCCATCGCGAACGGGCCGATCTGCAAGGGCTTGTCCGCTGCAAAGGCGCAGGCCGCTGCGCATGCCAACGCCACTCCGAAAAAGCCTCGCTTCATTCGCACTTCCTTTGGATTCGGCCGGTGATTCAACTCTACACGATCGAAATGGCCGCACGCCCGGATTCTTGCAATGCAAAGATCGGGCTTCGCACGTCCATGGTGAATGCGCCCAATGAGCAAGCTCGCGCAGATCACGTTGCTCTTCTGGATCGCGTTCGTGCTGACGCGGCCGCTTGGCGCAACCGCGTGAGACTTGCTCACCAAGACGCATGAGAAGGGCTGACTCGGCTTCGGCACGGTCGGTTCCTCCGCCGTGCTCTTCGCAATTCTGGCCGCGCTGATTCTCTATACCAATAGAGCGCAGCGAACCGCTCGGACCTACGCCTCAGGCCGCGTGAGCAATGCCGAGCATTTCCTGAATCAGCCGCGCAGGCTTGACGACGAGCAGGTCGCACGGCAGCCGGTCGAGCATGGTCTCCGCCGTGCTGCCGACGAGAAGTCGTTGCAGGCCGCCGCGCGCAACAGCGCCGAGCACCATCACGTCGATCTCCTGCTCGGTCGCGTAGTCGGCGAGCGCCATCGCCGGCGTGCCCGCGATGAAGTCTGCGTGACCTGCGAATGACGGATATTCGCCTACCAGGGCGTCGAAATCGCGCCTGTGCTGCTGCCGCACCGCTTCGACATATGCGCCGTCCGCCCACGGCGTTGCGACCCCTGCTGCGCCCGGAACGCTCATTGCGAACAGCGGAATCGCATCGAACACGTGTACCGCGCGTGCGTCGCCGCGCAGACTCAGGGCCAGCCGTTCGGCCGCCGCGAGCAACTCACGATCGAGCGACGCGGGCTTGTCATCCATATGTCCGGGATCGAGCGCAGCCGCGAACCTCACGACCGTACGCCAGGCAGCGGGCTTCGTCAGCAGCAGCGGCACCGGGCATTCACGAATGAGGTGCCAATCGGTATTCGTAAAGAGCGCGCGGCGCAGCGGCCCATGGTAGTGAGTATCCTTGACGACGATTTCGGGATCGAGCGAGCGGACCTTTGCAATGATTCCCGTGTGCAGCGAATCCTCGAATGCGATATCGGTCGTCACCCGCACGCCCTGCTGTCGCAGCGGGCCTGCCAGCATTTCCAGTTGCGCGTCATGCCGCGCACGGCGGTCTTCGATAGCGACCTCGTAGACTTCCTCGGTGACATAGCGACTGGCACGCAGGTCGGGCGAGCTGTCGCACATGAAGAGTTCGAGTTGAGCGCCGCACGATCGCGCCAGCCGCGCTGCTTTGTTGACGCAGGGCTGCGCATTCGTGCTCGGATCGACGATGGCAAGGATCTGACCGATATTGTTCACGGCGATGACTCCCTGAACGTTGATCAGTAGAAGATGGGATTGGCGAACGGCGACTGACGCCGCGGAACGCGGGTCGTGAAGCCCCGCGGTTTAAGGATGAGCACGTCGCAATGCAAGGCGTCGAGGACGATCTCCGCCGTGCTACCGATAAAAAAGCGCTTCAGACCTGACCGCGAGACCGCGCCCATCACAACAATCTGCGCGCCGCTGCGACGCACGGCCGCCACCAGCCTGTCTGGCACGTCACCGATCGTCAGGTGCCGTCGCGCGGCTGGTATGCCCGCCGACTCCGCGAGACGGTTGAAAGCGCGCTCCGTTGCAAGCGCATGCGCCTGCTCGGCTTCGCGCGGCATCCATATCGGCCCTTGATCGATCGGCACGAGCATGTTGACGACCAGCGGCAGGTAGGCATGAAACATGTGCAATTTGCCGTGCAACAGCCGCGTGATCTGCGCGCCACGCGCAAGCAGTCGAGCATCGAGGGCAGCGGGTTTTGCATGCGCATGAAAAGGATCGACCGCCGCCAGAACCGCGGGCCGCGCATAGTCGCGCGAGGACTTGACGAAAAGCAGCGGCACAGGACAGTGACGGATCAGCTCCCAATCCGTATTCTCGAGAAACATGCGGCGACCCAATCCGTGCGAAGCGCTCGCCGCGACGATGAAATCGGCACGGGTCTCGAGGGCACGGCGAATCACCGCCTCATGCGGCGGGTAGTCCCAGTGCATGTGACTCGTGACTTTGAGACCGGCAAAACACCGCTGGCCCTTCAGGCGTTCCAGCGCGCGATTCGCCTTGACGGCAATGGGATCCCGTCCAGGCAAACGCACGCTACCGAGCGAGTGAAAGAGCTCGATGCGCGCGCCGCTAAGCCGCGCGAGGCGCGCGGCCTTCTTTAGTTGCGCCCGTGGCACTCTGACAGGATCGCGCACCGCGACCAGAATTCGCCTGCAGAGCTTCTTTTCGGTCGTTCGTGACATGGTCCCGGACCCCTGATGATGGGCCCAATCGTCCTCGTCTGCGCCGCGACCCGCGATTCGCGCATCCGCTTAGGGAGCTGCGGCTTGTACTTATTCAAACGATGGACCGGCGGTCCTATGTTTTCGGGATGAGCAAGCGGATCCTGATTATTGATGGTCACCCTGACCCACGCGCGGGACGCTACGTGCATGCCCTCGCGCAGGCCTACCGCGATGGCGCTGCGCTGGCGGGTCATGAACTCTCAGACATCGTCGTGAGCGAACTTGATTTTCCGATTCTCAGAACCAACGACGACTTTCGCCGGGGAACGGCGCCGGAATCGATTCGGCGTTGCCAGACGCTCATCGCCCGTGCCGATCATCTGGTGATTCTCTTTCCCCTCTGGCTCGGATCGATGCCGGCGCTTCTCAAGGGATTCTTCGAACAGGTCTTG
>JBGPLJ010000254.1:0-5460 GCA_041486385.1 Steroidobacteraceae bacterium | reverse complement strand
TCTGGTCGCACGACGGCCTCATCTCCACGGGCGAGACCTACAAGAAAGTCGTGAAGCTAACGTTCGCCAAGGGCGCGTCTCTGAAGGATCCGGCCCGTCTCTTCAACTCGAGTCTCGAGGGAAATGTACGCCGCGCGATCGACATCCCTGAAGGAGAAGAAGTTGACGAGTCCGCCTTCAAGGCGCTCGTTCGCCAAGCGGTCGCCCGCAACAGTTCTGGCAAGTCGAAACCTTCGAAGAAAACGAAGTCCTGACGACGCGTTGGAGCATTGAATAGGACTCCCCTCCGCAACGCGGGGAGCATAGTATGTCGCGCAAGAAGAGGCCAAACGAGGTCCGCATTCATGTCGACGAAGCCCGGGGGGATGATAACCGGCGGCGAACTTGTCGTCCGCACATTGATCCAGGCAAATGTCGCGCGCGTCTTCGGACTGCACGGCGCGCATCTCGAGACGATCTTTCAGGCCTGCGTCGATCACGGCATCCCGATCACCGACACACGGCATGAGGCCGCGGCCGGTCACGCTGCGGAGGCTTATGCACGAGTCACTCGCGGGCTCGGCGTTGCGATGGTGACTGCGGGTCCCGGCTTCACGAACGTCATCACATCGCTCGCGAGCGCTTACCTCGATCGCACGCCGGTGCTGTATCTGTCCGGATCCGCGGCGCTGCGCGACACGGAGACCAACACGCTCCAGGCCGGCATCGATCAGGTCGCGATCGCGCGGCCGATCAGCAAGTGGGCCGAGCGCGTCACCGTGGCACGCGAAATACCACGCCTCGTCGCGCACGCAATTCGCCTGGCGACATCAGCGCCCACGGGCCCCGTGCTGCTCGACCTTCCGTCCGACGTGTTGACGACGATGGTGGATGAAGCCTCGGTTGCGATTCCGACGACGATCGTCCTCGACAGCCCCGCGGCGCCCGACGCACGCGCGATCGCCGCCGCGCTCGATCTTCTCACCGCGGCGGCACGGCCCGTGATCATGGTCGGCGCCGGCGCCTATCGATCGCGCGCGGAGGAAGAGCTGCTGAAGTTCGTCGAAGCGACCGGCATCCCCGTGTACTCCGATTTCGAGGCACATGGCTTGCTGCCTTCGAATCACCCGCTCCACGGTGGCACGTTTCACAAGATGGCGGATTTGCCGACCGGCAACGAAGGCATCGATGTCGTGCTCGCGCTCGGCGTGCGCTTCGGCTTATTCACACTTGGCGGCAGCGGCCGCCTCGCACCCGCGAGCGCCATGCTCATTCACGTCGAATCCGATGCGCGCGAGATCGGCCGGCTGCGCGATGCCGCGATTCCGATCGTTGCGGATCCGCGCGCAACACTGGCAGCGCTCACGCTGCACGCGCGCGAACGGCGCTGGCCGGATCGCCGCGTCTGGCAGAGCGTGATCGCCGAAGCGAAGTCATCACGTCGCAAGCGGCTGTCGCCGGCACTCGAGCGCAAGGCAGGACCGATCCATCCGCTGCAAGCGGTCACTGCGATTGTTGAGTGCCTGCCGGCCGACACGATCATCGTGGGTGACGGCGCCGAGTCGTATCACTGGCTGAACGAAGTCATTCATCAGAATCGTCCCGGCAGTTATCTCACGCACGGATTTCTCGGCGCCGTGGGATTCGGCATGGGCCTCGCGATCGGCGCGCAGACTGCGGAGCCGAAGCGTCGCGTGCTGTGTTTGGTCGGCGATGGCGCGGTCGGATTCACGCTGGCTGAGTTTCACACGATGATGCGTCACAAGCTGCCGATCGTGGTCGTCGTGATGAACAATTCGAGCTGGGGAGCGTCGCAGCACTTCCAGGAGATCGTCTCCGGTCCCGCGCGCGTAGTTGGAACACGCCTCGGCGAGGCGCGTTACGACCAAGTCGCGGCGGCCTTTGGCTGTTTCGCGCGCGGCGTCACCAAGCTCGAGGAGCTTGGGCCTGCACTGCGCGACGCGTTCGCCAGCGGCAAGGCGGCGTGTGTCGATGTGGCGATTGATGTCGCGCCGATTCCGCCGGAGATTGAGCTGCTGATGTCGCGGTTCTAGTCAGGCGCCAAAGTCCCATAATTCACCCTGGAATGTAAACGGAGGAACCAGTGAACGAAGAAATCTTCAACCTCAGCATTCGTAAGTTCCTGAAGATGGTGGGCGTAAATTCGCAACGCCAGATCGAGCAAGCCGTGGCAGCAGCGCTTGCAGATGGCTCGATCTCGGGGACGGAATCCATTGCTGCCAAAGTCACTTTGCAGGTCGCGGGATTGAAGTTGAATGTCACTTTCGATGGTGAACTGCAGCTTCAGTGAGCTTCCAACTAAGGAGCAGTTACATGCGTACGTATACTTTGATCTCGGGTACTTTGTTCAGTGTCGTGGCTCTGGCGCACGCACTCAGGTTGTTTCTGGGCTGGTCGGTTGAGTTGGCTGGATGGGTCGTGCCGATATGGATTTCCGGGGTCGCGCTCTTGGCGACGGGAGTACTTGCGATTTGGGCATTTCGTCTCGTCGGTCAGGTAACAAAGTAACCACTGAGATCGTGCCGTGAATGTTTCACTAGTCGTGGGCATTGGTGCCGTCCTCGGACTGCTCGGTGCAGTTGGGATCTACTTCGATCCACGCGTTCCGAGCAAGCATTTCATTGTTGCCGCAGGAATTGTGCGTGGTGCGTTGGTTGCTTTGATTACCGGCCTATCGATGTCATCGCAGAGTGGATGGCTCGCAGGCATCGGCCTGGGTACGCTCTATGGCACTTTGTTCGGAGCGATGATTTGCCTGTCGAAGGGTGCCGCTGCGCTACAGCACGCGGTGTTTATTATTCCCACTAGCGCGGTGACCGGAGCGCTGAGTGGGGCGCTGATAGTGTGGCTTGCGTTCTAACGGCAGCTCGCATCGGATAATCGCCGAACAACGTGTTGCGGCGCGCGCGGCGCTCAATCAGGACGTTAGATGACTATGATGCGTGTTGCCGTCGCCCGTGCGGTCTCAATTGTTGGACACCCTGTCGTACTTGTCCTCGTTGCGGCCTTGATCGCGGCCTCAACACGAGGAGCGTCACTCCAACAGCTGCAACTGATCGGTGGAGCGCTTGTGACGCTTGGGGTCATCGTGTTTGGATTCAGCTGGTTGCAAGTGCGGTCCGGTCGTTGGTCACACGTTGACGCGAGCGTTCGGAATGAGCGCAGCTCGCTCAATGTGTTCCTGGCAGTACTGTGTCTTCTCAGCGCGGTGCTGCTGTGGTTTCTGACGCGCCGGGCATACATGTCCGTCGCGTTGGCATTGTCGGGCGCGCTTATTGTTACAGCGCTGCTAATTGCCAGGTGGGTGAAAATGTCCCTGCACGCGGCGTTTGCCGCATTCGCCACTGCGCTTCTTTGGCCGATTAAGCTCGCGGTTATTGCAGGAGTCCTGGTTACGGCGGCGGTGGTGTGGTCGCGTCTGGTCCTCGGTCGACACGTGGCAGCAGATGTTATTGCTGGTTTGCTGCTCGGCGTGGCCGCGGGCGGCGCGTATCATATGTGGGTCCTTTAACAACGCGTCGCTCAATGCGGACGTTAGACGGGATCAAGGGGGCTCACGGTGCAAGGCGTCAACGTTCTAATAGCGAAATATCTCGGCGATGATCAACCGGGCTGGGTCGAGTGCAATCTCACGGATGCAAAGGGTCGCGACTGGCGCTTTGTTGAAAAGCTCCCTATCGTCACTCGCGATAGTCTCCACGCATCGAGTGCCCTGCCACAGCCAGGTGTTATCGCCTGCGAAATCGTATCGAACAGCTTCGACGGCGCGGGGCACGCAATCGCGGAGATCGACACGACCCGTCCCTGGGGTGTTGAATCTACGGAAGGCGTCACGCGGTTTGTCGTGCGCGCCGAGCAACTCATGAACTTTGAGGGTGCCGTCTGACACCGCATTGGAGCGAACGTTACGCCCCTACATTTTGATGGCCACACTATGTCCATTGGCCTTTACACATTTGCGCTTTTCTGTGCCATAGCGACGGTCAGGGCAACTGTAATCATGGACCGAGCCGGTGTCAGGGATCGCAGTCTCGTCTTCTCGATCATCAGCGGTCTTACGTTGCTCGCCACATTCGCTACTGTCGGCCTGGGGTTTCTTCTTTATCCCTGGTGGGTTCCGGTTCTGGCGACCTTTGCGATGGCCTTTCTCGTTGGACTCATCGTGATACGCGCAACTCACGCATTCTTCTACAAGGCGGTCCCTGTTACCGGAATTATCGCGATTGCGTTATGCGGCTATGGATGGCTCAAGTGGACGGGGGCCTGACAAGGCCTTCATCCCGTGACAGCTAGCAAAGCGCACACTGAGTTTCTCTTCTCGTACGGCACGCTCCAGCTCGAGGCCGTACAAATGGCGACGTTCGGTCGGCGACTGGCTGGTACAAGCGATGCGTTGCGAGGGTTCGAAGTGATCCCGTTAAAGATCGAAGAGCCGGCAGTCGTTGCGATCAGCGGAAAGGCGGTCCACACGATGGCAAAGTTCACCGGACGCGCTTCCGACGTGGTATCCGGAACGGTGTTTGCTGTCACGCCCGATGAAATTCAGAATGCGGACAAGTACGAAGTGGCTGCGGTCAAGCGAGTGGCGGTAGTCCTGCAGTCGGGAGTACGTGCGTGGGTATACGTCGATGCTCGATACGCGCCTTCGGAATCATGATGCGCCGCCGCTTTATTTAGAGACGCTCGATGCTGATTTCCGGAAAATGCCACTGCGGGAATATTTCGTTCGCTCTCAATTGGGAGCCGGAGCCAGCGGAGATTCCCGCGCGCGCCTGCACGTGCTCATTCTGTGTGAAGCATGGCGGCGTTTGGACTTCTTGCCCGACCGGCTCGCTCAAAGTGAGCGTGAAGGAGCCCTCACACGTATCGAAATACTCCTTCGGTACGAAGACCGCCGATTTTCACATTTGCGCCAAGTGTGGCGTCACGCCGGTGGTCACCAGCCGCATCGACGGTCGCCTCTATGCTGTCGTCAGCGTCCACGCGTTCGAAGGCGTCGATCCGTCGCTCCTGCAGCGAGTATCCGCAGCGACATTCGACGGTGAGAGCGAAGAGGTGCGCCTCGCACGGCGCAAGCGGAACTGGATCGCGAACGTCATCATCGATCTACATCAAGGTTGAGCCGAAGCTTGTCTAGCAACACGAGGCCGGCGGCATGGCGGACTCTACCCACAGTCATTTGGGCACTGGGTTTCGGCTCGCTGTTCATGGACATCTCCTCGGAGCTGATCCACAGCCTGCTGCCGATATTCATGGTCACTACCCTCGGCGCATCCATGGTCACGGTCGGCCTCATCGAGGGAGTGGCGGAAGCGACGGCCGCCATCGTGAAGGTCTTTTCGGGCGCTCTCAGCGATTACCTCGGCAAGCGCAAGTTCTTGCTGATTCTCGGTTATGCGCTCGCTGCTTTCACCAAACCGATATTCCCGCTGGCCAATTCGGTCAGCTGGGTATTCGCGG
>JBGPLJ010000253.1:0-5475 GCA_041486385.1 Steroidobacteraceae bacterium | reverse complement strand
TGACTAACTTGTCGGAGCCATCGCCCAGGCCTTCGACGCCGAGCGTCCAGACATGAACGAAGTCCTCCTGCCCCTTGATCAGATTACTGATGTAGGGCGAGTTGCAAGTCTCGTCCGCATTCGCGCTCGGCAGCGCGATCCCAAGGCAACCGAAAACACATCCGAGAATCACGGCGAACCACTTTGAAGAACCCATACGTCTACCCTCCCTTCCGTTTCGTCTAAAGATAATAAGACTGGAATTTGCCTGCGCGCAAAAGTCGCGTTTGCCGCGCTGCGCTTCCTTCATGCTGTCTTGCGCGGCTGCAGCCACTTCGGCAAGAAGCTGTAAGGATCGACTTTGGCGTCGACGTCGTAGTCGACGTACTGTTCGGTCAAACGCCGCTGAATCGAGCCAGCGCGCCACCCGTCGAACAATTCCGTGCAACCGCCGATGTGTTCGCCGCCGATGAAGATCTGCGGGAACGTCTTCGTGCCAGTCCGCTGGGCGATCACGGCGCGAATCTTGCCGCCGAGATCGTCGGCCTGGTACGCGACCGAGTCAAGGTCGACGCTCCGATACGCAATACCGAGCTGCGCGAAGAGCTTGCGGACCGACCAGCAGAACTCGCACCACTCGAGCGCAAATAGAACGACGGGCTCGTCGCTGGTGATCTCGGTAACGAAACGCGCCGCGGCGGCGTCGGTCTCGACCAGCGCCGCCTCGGCATTCTGCGGCGCAGCTGCTGGCGCATCGAAGCGGCTCGCCGGCGTCGAGCGCGACAATGCGAGCTCCTCCGCCGTCATCTCTTCGCCGATGCCTTCGAACAAGGGCGTCGACAAATAGCGCTCGCCGGTGTCGGGCAGCATGCAGACGATGTTCGTGCCGGCGGGCGAGCGGTTCGCTACTTCGAGCGCCGCCGCCAGCGTCGCGCCACTCGACGTGCCGACGAATATGCCTTCCTGCCGCGCGAGCTCGCGCGCCAGACGCAACGCATTGTCGCCCGCGACGGGCACGATCTCATCAATATAGCCGGCCGCGACCGCGTCCTCGGTCAGCTTGGCAATGAAGTCCGGCATCCAGCCCTGCATCAGGTGCGGGCGAAAGTGCGGATGGCTTTCCGACGGCGTGCCGTCGGGCCTGCGCCGTTGCGCAATGCCACTGCCGAGCACTGGCGAGTTGTCGGGCTCCGCCGCAATGATCTTCGTCGCCGGCAACGCCTGCTTCAGCGTGCGGGCAACGCCCTTCAGCGTTCCGCCGGTGCCGAAGCCCGAGACGAAATAGTCGAGCTGCTCGCCGGCGAAGTCGGCGATGATTTCCCGCGCCGTCGTACGCGAATGCACATCGGCATTCGCTTCGTTCTCGAATTGCCGGCAGAGGTACCAGCCGTGCTTCTCGGCGAGCTCGACGGCCTTCGCGAGCATGCCGCTGCCCTTCTCCGACGCCGGCGTCAGCACGACCTTGGCGCCGAGGAAGCGCAGGAGCTTGCGCCGCTCGATGCTGAAGCTCTCGGCCATCGTCACGACGAGCGGATAGCCCTTCTGCGCGCAGACCATCGCAAGGCCGATGCCGGTGTTGCCGCTCGTCGCCTCGATCACGGTTTGTCCCGGCTTGAGAGCACCGGTCTGCTCGGCGCGCTCGATGATGGCGCGGGCCATGCGGTCCTTGACCGAGCCCATCGGGTTGAACGACTCGACCTTGACGTAGACGTTGACGCCGGGCGGCGCGAGCTTGTTGAGCTTGACCAGGGGCGTGTTGCCGATCGTTTGCAGGATGTTTGCGTAGCGGGCCATTGCTAGTTCCTCGGGCATTTCCTAGAGCTGGGCGTTGCCGGTGAAACGAGGATACTCACCGGCGGGCGTGGAAGCCGCCGTGGGAATGAGCCTGGTTGCAAAACGGTGCGAAGCAACACGATCGTCAGCCCTGCGCTTCCGCAGCCGGGCCGCAAGGCTCACTCGCCCGCCGGTGCCGATCCGCCTGGCGACCCAGCATCGCCAGCGTTTCGAACGTGCTTTCGATATCGCTCCGGGTCGTGCGGTGAGAACAGATCGACAAACGCAGCACCGTGCGGCCGCGCAGCCGAGTCGTCATCACGGAAGCCAGCGCCGAACGTTGAATTTCTTCCGCGATCTGCTGATTGAGACGATCGAGATACTCATCCGCCCACTCGCCCTCCAGAGCACGGGGCCGGTAGCGAAAACAGTATAGATAGAGAAGCGGTTCCTGCAGCACTTCGAAATCGGGATGTGCCTTGACGAGCGCGTGCAGATGCCGCGCATGATCGATACTTGCCCGCAAACTCGCGCGCAGACCCTCGGCGCCGCGGTGACGCAAGGTCATCCACACTTTCAGCGCGCGAAAGCCGCGCGACATTTCCGGCCCATACTCGAGATAGTCGAGACCGTCATGCTCGGTCGGCAGCAAGCCACGCAGGTATGGCGCGCCGATCGAGAAAGTACGCCGCAGCTTTTCCGCATCGCGCACGAGCAAACACCCAGCGTCGTACGGGACGGCGAGCCACATGTGCGGGTCGAAGGACAACGAGTCGAGCCGCTCGATCCCGCGGAAACGCTCGCGGAGTTCCGGGAGCATCGCGGCAGGTGCGCCGCACGCGCCGTCGCCGTGCAACCAAAGGCCGTAATCGGCGCACACATCGGCCAGCTCCGCCAGCGGGTCGATGCAACCGACGTTGACCGAGCCGACCTGCGCGACCACGCAGAAAGGCCGGTCACCTCGAGCGAGGTCTTCATCGATCATGACACGCAGTGCCGCGGCGTCGAGGGTCAGATCCGCGCGGCTGGGCACCAGCCGCACGGCGTCGCGGCCCAGATTCAGCATGTCGGCAACACGAATGATCGAGCAGTGCCCTTCGTGATCTGCCATGTACAAAAGGAAGCGTCCGCGGCGATCACTGCACTGAAGTCCACGCGCGGTCGTATCGTAGTCGGCAACGTTTCGCAGAGCGGTCAGCACGGCGGCGAAATTCGCCATCGTGCCGCCGGAGAGAAACAGGCCGCCGCAGTCGGCCGGAAGCCCGAGAAGCTCGGCGAGCCAGCGCACACTGAGGCGCTCGATTTCAGTGGCAGCGGGCCCGAGTTTCCACGCGCCCGCGTTGGTGTTGACACTTGCCGCCAGCGCTTCGGCGAGAGTCCCGATCATCGTGCCCGAGCCATTCACGTAGACGAAGTGCCGCGGCGATCCGATCGTCGACAGATTGGGCAGCACGCGCTGCTGCCAGTCGTCGAGAATCGCCTCGGCGGAATCGCCACGCTCCGGGAGACGGTCGGCGCTGAAGAGCGCCTGCGATTGCGCCGCGGTCAACGCCGGGAAGACAGGCCGCTCGTCGATCGAGCTGTAGTACTCGGCCATCATGTCGATGGTCCGGTAGCCCAACTGGCGAAAGTGCCCGGCGGGCAGATCGCCGGCTGGGCACCTGTCGTTCATCGATTCATTCATCGATTGGTTCATCGATCGAAAAGCCTGCATGCCTGCCGCAGCGGTGACGTTGCTTTGATGGCGCGCATCATGGCGAAGGCGCGAGTCGTGAAATACGGGAGGAATGTCCCGTCGTAAGGCTTGGCGGCCAAGAAGCGAGGGAGGATTGTCCCGACGTGCAGGCGTCAGCAGTGTGCAGTCCGCCAGCGCGCGGTTAGACTCTTCGCCGAGGGGGCAGCGCTGGATGCAACAGTCGATTCGCTATCTGAAAACGCGCGACAACGTGCGCCTCGCCTGGGCTGCGTGCGGCGAGGGGCTGCCGCTCGTCAAGGCCGCCACCTGGCTGACGCACCTGACCTACGACCTCGAAAGTCCGGTGTGGCGGCACTGGATCGAATTCCTGAGCGGCAATTACCATCTCATCCGCTACGACGAGCGCGGCTGCGGATTGTCCGACTGGCACGTCAGCGACCTGTCCCCCGCGCGCTGGACCGACGATCTCGACGACGTAATCGACGCGAGCACCCCGGGTGAGCAGTTCGTGCTGCTTGGGATATCGCAAGGGGCCGCCGCCGCTGTCACCTATGCGGTGCGGCATCCAGAACGCGTATCGCGCCTGATCCTGTACGGCGGCTACCCGCTGGGCTGGGCACATCGGGAAGATGCCGACGGCACGCGCCGCTTTCGCGCCATCATCGAATTGGCGCGTCTTGGATGGGGGAAAGACAACCCCGTCTTCCGCCAGTTGTTCACGGCACAGTTCATCCCGGATTCCAAACCGGAGCAGATCGAGTGGTTCAACGAGCTGTGCCGCCGCACCACAACGCCGGAGATCGCCACGGAGCTCCTCAAGTCGCGTGCGGAAGTCAACGTGCGTGACATTCTGCCCCAGGTGCGGGTGCCGACGCTCGTGCTGCACGCCAGACATGACGAGGTCGTTCCGTTCTCGGCAGGCAAAATGCTGGCGGCGGAAATTCCCAACGCCGAGTTCGTGCAGCTCGACTCGCGCAATCACATTCTGCTGGAAAACGAGCCCGCATGGACGCGCTTCAAGGAAGCCGTGCTCGCCTTCACCGGCCGCTCAGTTGCAGCTGGTGCCGAGGATCCCCTGTTCGCGGAACTCTCCAGTCGTGAATCGGAGATTCTCGCGGCGCTCGTCGCCGGACGCAGCAACACCGAGATCGGCGCTGCGCTCTTCATCAGTGAAAAGACCGTGCGCAATTCCCTCACTCGAATCTTCGGGAAGCTGGGCGTGCGTACCCGCACTCAGGCGGCTGTCCTCGCTCGAGATCGCGGTTTTCGGCAACGGGGACGATGAGCATCCCACTCGCATCGGAAGCCGGAGTCGAGATCCGCTCCGCTGTCGGCGCGAGCTTGCGTCAGCACCATTGCGAGCGCAAAACAGGACAGCGTACTGCGTAGGCGAGTCATGGCGATCACTCATGCGTACCAGAGCACGCCCTCCAATCGCTCCAGGTCGTTGATCATGCGCCAACGTCCACCGCCGCCCTCGACCTTCCCGCGCCATGCCTCGACGCGAGCCAGATATTCGCGCGGATCGTAGTTGTCGGAGCGTAGCTTGGTGACGTTGAGCGCGACTACCTCGAATCCCTTGAATTCGAGCGGGACCCTGCGCACGTAGCCCTTGGCTAGATCCTCCTTGAGGTCGGAGAAGATCAGGATCACCTTGCGGCCCGCCCCCTTCTCGTTGAGGAACTCGATCGCCTGTAGCAGGCCGCCGCTGATATCCGTGTATGGCGCGGCCGTGGACTGCTCGACGAACACTTTCACCCGCTCCGCAAATGCGCGCTTCTGCCGATTGGCCTCGCTCGGCCGATCGTCGAATGTGGCCTTGGCGACGATGTCCTTCTCGCTGAAGCTGCCGGTATCGATGCGCGCCACGGCCAGGGAGTCCGCGGGCTCGAGTCGCGACAATATATAGAGAATGATTTGCTGCGCCTTGTTGATCTCGCCGCTGTACGTACCGGAGGTATCGAGCAGCAAATAGACGCCCGTGTTAGTGGGCGCCGCGGGGCCACAGGCAGTCAGCAGGAGTGCGG
>JBGPLJ010000252.1:0-5497 GCA_041486385.1 Steroidobacteraceae bacterium | reverse complement strand
CGAGCCGCTGTTCGCGCTGCGTTTTGGACTCGAGTACTTGCGCGAGATCGTAACGCTTGTGCACCAGGGCGGGCAGCATGTCGAGCTGCACATGCATCCGGAATGGGTCGACGAGTCGCACACTCCTCTCGTCCCGATACATGGACCGAAACGCCAGTACATGTCGCAGTTCTCGCGCGCGGAGCAGAGCGTACTCATCGCCGCAGGCCACGCATTGCTCGGTGAGGCCGGGGCGCAGAATGTGTCCACATTTCGGGCTGGCAGCTATGGTGCGAATCGCGACACCTTAAGGGCGCTGCGGGACAACGGCATACTGATCGATTCGAGCTACAACGCGTGCATGGGCGGACTATCGTCCGGAATCGGCAACGGATCGGTTTGCTGGCAACCGCTCGCCGCCGAAGGTGTCACGGAATACCCAATTACCGTGTTTCACGACATGCCGGGACATCTGCGTCCGGCGCAGGTCGGTGCTACGTCGTTCGCCGAGATGCGTCGTCTCCTGTGGGCAGCACTCGAAGCGCGTATCGACTCTGTCGTTATCGTCTCGCATAGCTTCGAGATGCTGTCGCCGGCGCGCAACCGCGTGGATAAGGTTGTCGCGCGACGCTTTCGCCTGTTGTGCGAGTTTCTGCAGCGCCATCGCGATGTTTTCAACACGCGCAGTTTCGCATCGTTGTCCAATGCCCCGGATGCCGCGGCGGCCGGTCCACCGCCATCGACCGGTGTCTGGTTGACCGCGGGACGCATGATGGAGCAGGCCGTGAGGGTTGCGTTTCGATGAGCGAGCCGGCGCAGCTAGTGGTCGAGGAAATCAAGACCTTGCTTGGCAGCACTCTGCAGCTTGGCGCGCGCGTCGCGCAATTGCGCAGCGAGACCGTGCTGCTTGGAAATCTGCCGGAGCTCGATTCAATGGCTGTGGTGAGCATCATCACGGCGCTCGAGGAACGCTACGGTTTCTCCGTCAATGACGACGAAATTTCGGCGGCAACATTCGCTACCCTGGGTTCGCTCGCCGCCTTTGTCGAACAGAAACTCGATGCCTGACACGCATCTGTGCGCGCCCAGCCAGTTCCAGTAACGATCGCCGGCTCCGCGGGCCGACTGCTCGGGACATGCTGGACTCCGGAGCCGCCCCAATCCTCGGACTGGGCGGTCTTGTGTGTGCCGCCGTTCGCCGAAGAGCTCAACAAATGCCGGCGCATGCTGGCTCTGGCGGCGCATTCAGTGGCTGCCATCGGCGCACCTGCGCTGCTGCTCGACCTCTACGGAACCGGCGACAGCGCCGGCGCATTCGGCGCGGCGCGCTGGGAAACATGGCTTGAGGACCTCGCACGCGGGCTCGATTGGCTCAAGGGCCGCGGCGCCCGGCGGATCACGTTGCTCGCGGTTCGCGCGGGCTCATTGCTTGCGGCACAGATCGCTGCGCGGCGGCCGGGCGAAGTGCGGGCGATCATCTTCTGGCAGCCGGTTTTCGCGGGCAGCCAGCATCTGACGCAGCTGCTGCGTACCAAGGTCGCTGCCAATCTCGGCGAACCCCGCGATTCGGCGTTGACCGTCGATGCGCTGCGCGGAGCCATCGCTGCGGGCAGCGGTATTGAAGTCGCCGGCTACCAATTGTCTGCGGAACTCGCCACGAGCCTGAACGCGGCTCGCCTCGAGGAGGTGACTTTGCCACAGGGGTTGCAGATCGACCTGTTCGAAATCGTTGCGAGTTCCGGACTGCAGGCTTCGCCGGCGGCGGCGAAGATACTGAATCGCTGGACCGGCGCTGGGCTAGCCGTTCGATCGGCGGTGATTGTCGGCGATCCATTCTGGTCGACGGCGGAAATTGCCACCGTGCCTTCACTGATCGAGGCAACCACGGCCGCGGTCGGCGAGATCGTCAGCTAAGGCTTGCTCCGATGGACGCCGATGAACAGCCGGTTTGATTTGCATGCGCGGGGGACACTCTGCTCGGCGTTCTGCATCGACCAGAATCCCCGCCCAGCGTGGGTGTCGTCATCGTGGTGGGCGGACCCCAATACCGCGTCGGCAGTCACAGGCAGTTTGTACTGCTGGCGCGCGCACTGGCCGCGCAGGGCGTCGCGGTGTTGCGCTTCGATTATCGGGGCATGGGCGATAGCGACGGCACCGCGCGCACTTTCGAGGATGTCGACACCGACATCCGGGCGGCGATCGACGCCCTCCTGATCGCATTGCCGAGCGTTGGGCGCGTGTACCTCTGGGGACTCTGTGACGGCGCGTCCGCAGCACTGATGTACGCGCCGAGCGATACCCGCATTGCGGGACTTGTGCTGCTCAATCCATGGGTGCGGACCGAAGCCGGCCTCGCACGCGCGTACGTCGAGACTTACTACCTTGACCGCCTGCGTGACCCCGAATTCTGGAAGAAGCTGTTCACGGGACGGCTGGCGCTCGCCCAATCGATTCGCGAGTTCTGCGCAAACTGGTTGCGGTCGCGGCAGGTCGGGAAAATGGTGAGCACGCCGGTCCTGACGTTTACCGACAGGATGCTGCTTGCCATGTCCAGCTGGAAAGGGCCTGCCCTGATCATATTGAGCGGTCGCGATGTAACGGCCGCCGAATTTCGCACTTGGGCAACAATATCGGATGCGCACCGGCAGGGGTTTCATGCCGGCGATGTCGAGTGGTTTGAGATCGCCGCAGCCAATCACACGTTCTCGAGCGCCGAGTGGCGCGCCATGGTCGAGAACGAGACCTGCCGCTGGATCGTGCAGCACGGCGCACAGCAATAGCGTGCCGCCCCGCGGTCGCGTGTTTACACCAGTATTTCAGCCGGCGCGGGATGGCTGAGAAACCCGAGCGGGCTCGCCGTAAGCCCGTACGCCCCGCTTTGCAGAACGGCCACCAGGTCTCCAGCCTCGGCGCGCGCCAACTCCATGCGGTCGGCCAGCAGGTCGAGCGGAGTGCACAACGGGCCGACTACACTTGCCACCTCGCGCGCGGCAACTGCGGCGCGCTTGGAAACTACAACGGGATAGTTCTTGCGGATCACCTGGCCGAAGTTGCCGGATGCCGCCAGGTGATGGTGCAGACCGCCGTCAGTGACGAGGAATACCTGGCCGCGCGAGATTTTTCGGTCGATGACGCGGCACACATAGACGCCGGCTTCGCCGACGATGTAACGGCCGAGTTCGATCACCATCTCCGTCTCAGGCAGTGCACCAGCAATTTGCTCGAGGAGTTCGGCAAGGTTGCGGCCTATGGGCGCGAGATCAAGCGCTCGCTCGCCGGGGAAGTATGGGATGCCGAAGCCGCCGCCAATATTGAGCGAACGAATGGCAGACGGGCAGTGCGGCGCGAGTTCGAGCGCCAGCGCAACGGCTTTGCGCTGGGAGTCGATGATCGCTTCGGCACGCAGGTTCTGCGATCCGCTGAAGATGTGAAAACCCATGAACTCAAGTGGCAGTTTCCCGAGCTCCAGCAGCACCGCCGGAACACGCTCTGCGTCGATGCCGAATTGCTTGGGTCCGCCACTCATCTTCATGCCGGAGGTCTTGAGTTCAAAGTCCGGATTTACGCGGATTGCGACGCGCGGTCGGGTACCCGTCTCGCGCGCAATGCGTGCGAGTACGCGCATCTCCCGCTCTGACTCCATGTTGATGATGATTCCGGCCGGGGCTGCCTGCGCGAGCTCTGCGTCCGTCTTGCCCGGACCCGCAAAGCTTATGCTGGCCGCACTGGCGCCGGCCGCAATCGCGACCTGCATTTCGCGCGCGGATGCGACGTCGATTCCGTCGACCAACCGCGCGATGTGCTCGACAACCGCGGGCATCGGATTCGCCTTCATCGCGTAATGGAGCTTGATCGCGGCAGGCAATGCGCTGCGCAAGGCGGCGACGCGCTGCGAGATTGCGGCCCGATCGTACGCGTAGAAGGGCGTCTTGCCGACGCGTTGTGCGAGTTCCGCGACACTGACGCCGTTGACATACAACTCGCCATCGATCATGCGTGCAAACGGATGCGGCGCGTGCGTGGGGACGTCGGCGGTCACGAAGTTCGGTCCTGGCTAAAAAGCGGTTTCAGTTCGGCCGCCAGCAGCGGGCGGTCGAATTTTCCATTGGGATTGCGCGGCAGGCTCTCACGCCACTCAACATGCAGCGGCACCATGAAATTCGGCAGCCGCTTGCGGCATTCCTCCAGCAGAAGTTTTGCATCCGGCGTCTTGCCTCTGCTCGGCGCCGCGACCAGCACAATGGCCTGTCCGAGCGTTGGATGCGGCACGCCTACGGCGACCACGTCAACGACGAGTCCTGTCTGGTACACCTCTTCCTCGACCTCGGTCGGACTCACACGGTAGCCGGAAGTCTTGATCATCTCATCGCGCCTGCCGATGAAATAGATGAATCCATCCTTATCGGTGCGTGCCGTATCGCCGGACCAGACCGCCATTTCACGCAGAACGATCCCGGCAGCCTGCGACGGCGCGGGCTTGAACCGCTCAGCGGTTTTTTCCGCATCGTTCCAGTAGCCAAGCGACACGAGCGCTCCCCGATGCACGAGTTCTCCGGGTTCGTCGGGCCCACAGGGCGAGCCATCCGGCCGCACGATCAAGATCTCCGCGTTCGGAATCGCCTTGCCGATCGATCCTGGCCGCCGATCGATTTCCTCGGGGGGCAGGTAGGTCGAACGGAACGCTTCGGTCAATCCGTACATCAGGAAGGGCCGTGTCTGCGGTAGTGCTGCTCGGAGTTTCTGCAGGGTAGCCACCGGCATGGCGCCGCCGGAGTTTGTGATGTACCGCAGGCTATCGCGTGCCTCCTCGGGCCACGGCAGCTCCGCCAGCTGCATCCAGAGCGGCGGCACTCCGGCAAGGCCTGATATCCGCTCGCGTACGATGGCGGCCATCACGTCCTTCGCAAAGAGATAGTCCATCAGCACAACGCTTGCACCCACGAGAAAAGCGGTTGAAAGCTGGCTGAAGCCATAGTCGAAACTGAGCGGCAGCACCGCGAGCAGGCGATCGCTCGGCGTGTTTCCAAGGTATTCAGACACACTGTGCGCGCCCGTGACCATATTGCGATGAGACAGTACGACACCCTTGGGTTTGCCGGTGCTGCCGGAGGTGTAGAAGATCGAGGCGACGTCCGCGTCGATCACACGATGAGCTGCCCGCGAGGACCTCGCCGCCAGGTGATCCTCCCAGAAATGTGCCTGTGGGCCCGCTGGCGGCTTGCCGTCAGTTGAGTCGCCGACGAGGACCAGGTGCTGCAGGTCCGGGCACTGCAACAGCACTTCGGCGAGGTCGCGTGCGCGTGGCGTTGAAGTCACCAATGCGCGAACGTTGCAGTCGCGCAGGATGTGCGCGACCTGCGCTGGTTTGAGCAAAGGGTTAACCGGCACGAATACGCACCCGGCGCAGGATGCACCGAAAATCGTAACGATGGTTTCGAACTGCTTCGGCAGGTAGACGGCGATGCGCTCCTGCCGATCAATGCCGAGCGCAAGCGTGCCGCGCGCGAACGACTCGATG
>JBGPLJ010000251.1:0-5541 GCA_041486385.1 Steroidobacteraceae bacterium | reverse complement strand
GACACTCGGTGCGGTCATCGACTCGCCGTGGGAGGGTGAGATGACCAAGTCCCTGCGTCTGTCGATCGACTATTACAGCATCAAGGTGGACGACGCGATCGGCCCGCAGTCGGTCGACGTCGCCCAGCGCCAGTGCTTCGATCCGGCGTTCAACCCGACCTTCGATGTCAATAATGCCTATTGTAACGGCGTCAATCGCGTCGCCAATGACGGGGCACTCGGGAATATCCTCCTCACTTACTACAACAACGGCCGCTTTGAGACCTCGGGCGTCGATACCCAGATCGACTGGGCGTTCAAGCTCGGTCCGGGCCACTTCACGCTCAATTCGGTCTTCAGCTATCTGATCAGTCTGAAGTCGGCGGAGCTGACAAGCGATCCGCTCGTCGAATTCGCCGGCTCGCTGGGTCCGACCCAGAATGAGCTGAACGCGGGCTCCTTCTCGTGGAAGATGCTCAATACGTTTGGATACTCGATTGATCGATGGAGCGCTTCGCTCCAGTGGCAGCACTTGCCCTCGATTCGGTCAGTCAACTACCCGTCTAACCATGCCACGACGATCATGGGGACGGGATCCTACGATCTGATCGGCCTGAGTGGCAGCTTCGCCTTCGCGAAGGACGCGGTCGTCCGCTTCGGTGTCGAAAACCTGCTCGACAAGGCGCCGCCGATTCTGAACAGAAACAGCGTGGCGAGTCCGTTCGCGCTGCAAGGCGGAACGTTCGGCGGTGCTAATTCTTCCGATCCCGCGCTCTATGACTTCATTGGTCGCCGCTTCTACGTCGGAGCCACGGTGAAGTTCTGATCGGACGTCGGTCTCTCTGCGAGCGGGACCCCTTCTTAACGATGGGGTCCCGCTTCGCATTTGGGGCGGAACAAAAGCCGCGCATGGTAAAGCGACTCGCAAGCATGCTGGCGACGACCGCACTGCTGGTGCTTGCCAGCAGCAGCAGCGTTGCGGACAACGGGGAACCTGCGCGCATCGATCAGGCGCGGCTCGACGCGGCAGCCAGCGACGCTGACAACTGGCTTACCTATGGCCGGACCAATGCCGAGCAACGTTTTTCGGAGCTCGTGCAGGTCAATGACGGCAACATCGGCCAGCTCGGCCTTGCCTGGGCGGTGGAGCTGGACACGGCGCGCGGACAGGAAGCGACGCCGATCGTCGTCGACGGAATCATGTACACCAGTACGGCCTGGTCCAAGGTGCTGGCGCTCGACGCGGCGACGGGCAAGGTGCTCTGGCAGTTCGATCCGCAGAACCAAGGCTCAAAGGGTGCGCATGCCTGCTGCGATGTCGTGAACCGCGGCGTCGCGGTGTGGAAGGGCCGTGTCTATGTCGGCACCATCGACGGGCGGTTGATCGCGCTCGATGCCCGGAGCGGCGCCAAGGTCTGGGACGTCGTCACGGTCGACCAGGAGAAGCCCTATACCATCACCATGGCGCCGCGCGTGGTGCGGGACAAAGTGATCATCGGCAATAGCGGCGCGGAGCTGGGCGTGCGCGGCTACGTCTCCGCCTACGACACGGCCACGGGCAAGCTTGTGTGGCGCTTCTACACGGTGCCGGGCAATCAGGCCGATGGACCTGATGGCGCGGCTTCGGACGATGCGATCGAGAAGCTCGCCCGGCCAACCTGGTTCGGCAACGAATACTGGAAGCTGGGCGGCGGCGGCACGGTCTGGGATTCGGTGGTCTATGACCAGGAACTCAACCAGCTGCTCATTGGCGTGGGCAATGGCTCGCCCTGGAATCAAAAGTACCGCTCGGAAGGCAAGGGCGACAATCTCTTCCTCGCCTCGATCGTCTCGGTCGATCCGGACACCGGCAAATACAAATGGCACTATCAGCTCAATCCCGGCGAGACGTGGGACTTCACCGCCAGCCAGCAGATCATGCTGGCCGATCTAACAATTGACGGCCGGTCGCGCAAGGTGCTGATGCAGGCGCCGAAGAACGCGTTCTTCTATGTCATCGATCGCACCAACGGCAAGTTGATTTCGGCGCAGCCCTACGCGCCGCAGAACTGGGCGGACCGGATCGATCTCGCCACCGGCCGCCCGGTCGAGAAGCCGAACGTGCGCTACACCGAGGGGCCGGCGATGGTCCTGCCCTCAGGGATAGGCGCGCATGCCTGGATGCCGATGAGCTATTCGCCCAGGACTGGCCTCGTCTACATCCCGGCGATGGAGTATCCGCTCATCTATGGGGACGCCAAGCCCTTTGAGATTCATCCGGGCCGCTGGAACACGGGCGTGTCCTTCCTCGATCCGCCGCCGCTACCGGGATTGCCCGCGGACATGGACGCGCGGCGTGCGGCCTTACACGCAATGATCCGCGGCAAGCTGGTGGCCTGGGACCCGGTCGCGCAGAAGGCACGCTGGGAAGTGCAGCGCGACTGGCCGTGGAACGGCGGCACGCTTGCGACGGCGGGCAATCTCGTCTTTGAGGGCACGGCGCATGGCGAGTTCGAGGCCTATAGCGCCGACAAGGGCGCCCGGCTCTGGTCGTTCCAGACGCATCGCGGCGTGCTGGCCGGGCCGATCACCTATCGCGTCCATGGTGAGCAATATATTGCGGTGATGGCGGGCTATGGCGGCTCGATGGGCATGGCGAGTGCCTCGGACTTCGAGAAACGCAAGATGCCGAATGGCCTCATCGTCGCTTTCAAGCTGGCCGGCAAGGCGCAACTACCGGCCTATACGCCGGTCCCGCTCAACAAGCCGAGCCCCAGCAGCGAGAACTTCACGCCGGCGCAGACTGCGACCGGCAACAAGTTCTACTTCATGTATTGCACCATCTGCCATGGCGGGCCGGTCAATCCCGACCTGCGGCGCTCGGCGCTTCTCAAGGAGAAGGACGCGTGGCAGAAGGTTGTCATCGATGGTGCGCTCTCGCAGAACGGCATGGCGGGTTTCGCCGCCTATCTCAAGCCCGAGGAAGCCGAGGGCATCCGCGCCTATCTCAACCAGGAGGCCACGGTGCTGCTGAATGCCGAAGGCCATGATTACTGAATACGCTGTACCCGCGTGCTGTATAGCGCTGGAGTGACGAGCAAGTAGGAACCCAGCGCGGCTCGTCGAATCGTCACCCGGTCCCCAGGTTGCAGCCAGACATTCGGATCGATTTCCGTCTGCTGCCACACCTGATCGTTGTCGAGGCCGATGAGCAAGTACCCTGACGGCAGCCGACGTACGGTCTTGATCGCAGCCGTCGTTGCAGCCAATTGCGGCTCGGCAGGTTGCGGATCGATTACTTTTTTTTGCGTGTCCGATAAGCCGAATTTCCGGGCCTCTGATGCGGGTTCGTCGGTCGCGACGGCGACCTTGGCCGGGTTTGGCGGGGCAGTGTGTGGCGGCCGTGGGAAGGCGGCATCAAAGCACGCCAAACGTGCCGCCGGATCGTCGAGTGCCGCGCACTGTGCTCCCTTGCTCTGATCTGCCGCACTCGCCCGGTCCGGAACCATAGATCCAAGCGAGATGAATACCGCCGCAAGCGCGAGGGGCAAGTGTGCAAGTGATACCAGGCGGCCCATCATCAAGAGTTTACTGCTTTTCAAGGAGTGGCGGGTACGCCAGCCTCATTGGCCAAGCAGCCACTCGCACGCCCATTTGGACCGGCACCGCGTCCTGGGCGGACTAGTGTGCCGACCGTCTCAACGCCAACAAGTTGTCGTCGCGTCGGCGCCGCCCGAGTCGAGTGCAGATTGCACGCCCAGATCAGTGACGCTGAATGAGGCGCACTGCAGGTCGCTCGTCTGGGTGGCGATCGGCGTCGCCGTGATCGTGAAAGAGGCGGGCACCCCAGGCGCTGCCGCTACGACCGCGACGTTGAGGTTGTAATAGCCATCGCCGACCACGATCGGGAACGCGGCGCCGGTGTAGCCCAGGCTTGCCGGCACAGCGACGTAGGTATTGGTCGTGCTGTAGTTGCGCTCCTCGCGGCCAGCCAGGTCGAGGACTGCCGTCTTTGCGTCCGTGCGTCGCGACTTGCGGACCTCTCTGCCGTAGGTCGATACCGCAATGGTGATCAAGATCGTGGCGACGATCACCGTGATCATCAGTTCGATCAGAGTGAAGCCGCGGGCGCGAGTCATCCGGTTGGCGGTACGGGTTTTCATAAATTCTGGCGCCTCAGCGTCGTTCGACCCAAGTAAGGCGCGTGCCCTTGGCGTTTGCGAGCGGATTCACTGGCATCACGACGCCGACGCCCGATGTTGTCTGAGTGACGAGGAACGTGCCGGCTTGAGCGCCGCCGGTCGTCACGATCGAAACGCTGCCGGTGCCGTTCAGCGCCGCGCCGCTGATAATCTGGCCGTTGTAGTTGACGAAGTGGCCGCCGGAATCGCCGAAGAAGGATTTCGCAAGGGTCCCGCCAGTGATTGGCGAGAGTGCGAGCGTCCAGCCGGTGGCGTTCGCGGCCGTGCAGTTCACAGGATTGTTTGCCGCCGGAATCGTCGTGTTGACGAGCAACGCGCCGACCTCAAGGACCGGACTGTAAATCACCTGCTCGCTGGTGGCCGGCAGATTCAGGTACCACCCGAACTGAGTGTTGCCAGAAACGCAGGATGTCGAGTTGCTCCAACAGACCGGGTTAGCGCTGACCGCGCGATAGCCACTCGCGGCCGGCACTGACGCAAGCACCGTCTGCTGCTGCATGTTTGCGATTGCGATCGTGTGGGAGCCACTCAGACTCGCGTATTGGGTCGCCGACATGCCATTCCACGAATTCATGTTCCAGTCCCAGATGCCGTAAAGGCTCTGAGTTCCGGCGGCATAACTGCCAGGCGTCGTATTGGTGAGTGGCGTCTGCTGGCCAGTACCGAAGTCGACCAGCACCATGGGCAACCCGCTGCTCGTCGGCGCCGCGGCGACGACGAGCTTCGTCGCGATCGGCTGGCCGCCGGGCGTGGAAAACAGCGCGCCTCCCGGCGAGACCGTCCACGAGGACGGATTGCTGCTCGTCAGGTCGAAGCGCCAGATGTTTCCACTGACGTCGCCCGCGTAGACGTAGTCAGTTATGTGGTCGCCATCAAGGTCCACCGGCGTCGTGTAGGCAATGCCGTTGCCTGCGATCGCGGCTCCAGTGCTGAGGTAATAGAAAGTCTTGGCTCCGGTGGTCTGACTGACAGTCATCACGAAGATGCCGGCTGCACCACCCGCATTGCCCAGGCCGTTGCCGAAAACCGCGCCCCAGGTTCCGTTATGGAAACGGCGGATCTGCGGCACACCGTAAGTGTTGCCGAGCTTCGCGCCGCAGCCCGCGGCATTCGCGCAGGTCAGCGTCGCAGAGTTCCATTCGCCCTGCACGAGGCTTGCCGCGTTCGACTCGGAGAAAGTTGTCGGATCAGTAACGTCTAGCGCATAGATCGCGGGGCCACCGGCACCGAGGCCGCCGACGAGCCAGGTGTGCCAGGCGCCGCCATAAAAGAGGTCGCCGGTGCCGGGCGGTGCGTCGACGTAGAAATTGTGCCCGTACTGTGTGTTCGCGAAGTCGACGGTCGGATCGATCGAGTTGTGAATCGTGCTGACGACAGTGCT
>JBGPLJ010000250.1:0-5550 GCA_041486385.1 Steroidobacteraceae bacterium | reverse complement strand
CTCACCGGCCTCGGGCGCCTGCAGCAGGACAGCGAACTCACCGCCATGCGCGCAGCGGGCTGGTCGGTGCGACGCATCGCCGTGGTCGCTGCGTGCGCCGGCGTGCTGTTGTCGGTGACGGCGACGCTCGCTGGAGAATACGTTGCGCCCGGTCTCGCACAGGCGGCTGTGCGCATGAAGGCGGAGTTGCGCTTCGGACCGCGTATGTCGGTCGGCGCCTCGGGTTGGTGGACTTTCGATGGGCCACGCATGATCGGCATCGATCACAGGCCCGGCTATCCCGCCGTCACGATCGTTGAGCTCGACACGGCCGGCAACGTGAGTGCGCTCGGCGAGGCGCAGGGCATCCGGCTCGATGGCACGGGCAATGTGATCTACCTCGGCTATCGCGAGACGCGTTATGCAGCGACGGGCAACGCCAGTCTGGTAAGACCGACACTGAGCGAGAAGAGCACGGCGGTGACCTCGCTCCTGCGGCTATCGCAGGGGACACCGAGATTCTCCTCGCTCCGTCAGCTCGTCGCGCGGCGTCAACAACTCGAGCGTGCCGCGCTCGACAGTGCCGACGTCACGTACGAAGTGAATGAACGACTCGCACGCCTGTTGACGGCGCCCCTGCTCGTGTTGCTGGCGGTTCCTGTGGTGCTGGGCGTCCTGCGCTCGAGCCGCCAGGGCGCGCGCCTGCTGGTAGGTCTGGCCATCGGATTCGCGCTGTCGATCGCTCAGGACGTCTCCCACAGCATGGTGATCGTCCTGCATGGGCCACCCGTTCTTCTCGCGTGGAGTCCGGCGCTCCTCACGGTGATTGCCTTACTTACGCTCACACGCGCGTTCTTTCCACGACGGAGCGCAGCGTGATTCGAGCGATGCTCCGGTATCCGCGGCTCGCGGCTATTGCCGTCCTCCTGCCACTGTGGCTGGTGGGAATGTTCGCGCGCTGTTACTGGACACCCGACGAACCTCGCGAGGCCGCCCTTGCGCACAGCTTTCTCGACTCCCGGTATGACACGGATCACGTCGCGGGCCGTGACGACACGGACCTGACGATTCCGCACCTCGGCGGCGCTCCTTACGGTGAGAAGCCGCCCCTCGCCTACTGGACCGCCGCTGCGTCGATGCGGGTATTCGGCTCAAGCCCGGCCGCCGCGCGCGCACCGAATCTCATCTACGCAATAATAGTTGTGTTCGCCGTCGGCAGCCTCGCGCGACGGGTCGCGAGTCCGGGCGTCACCTTTGCGGCAGCCATTGTGGCAGCGACTTTTTCTCTCGCATTCGGCACCGCGGTCTGGCTCGCCACCGATGCCGCGTTGATCGCGGCGACGACGCTCGCGCTCCTGGCCATGTTCACGGCGCTGACCACGACCGACACTCGCCGCGCGGCACTCGCCTATCTCGCGATGCATGTGGCAATGGCGGCCGCATTCATGATCAAAGGCATCTATGGCGCCATCGTTCCGGCGCTCACGCTCCTGACCTTCCTAGTTTGGGAAGGGCGCATCCGCGAGCTCAAGCGGCCGATGCTATGGTGGGGGCTGCCGCTGCAATTCGTGATCATCGGCTCCTGGGCCGCGTTGGCCGCTGCTCATCCGGACGGCCGCGAAGTCCTGCGCGAGATCTTCATCGCAAATTCGCTCGGACGCTTTCTGCCGACCGGCCTCGCGCCCGCGCAGAATTATCTGAGCGGTCACCACAACTGGCCGGGCAAGTACTTGGCCGAATTGCCGACGTATCTTCTGCCCTGGACCTTGCTGGCCGCTGCCGCAATCCGCACCGCGTGGCGCGCCTGCCGCGATCCTCAGGAGGATCGCAGCGCGTGGCGTTTTGCGCTCTCCTGCATCCTGCCGAACGCGCTCCTGCTGTCAGTTGCGGCGACCGCGCGCGATATCTACTTCGCTCCCCTGCTGCCGGCATTCGCGCTTATGATCGCGCTCTGGCTGCAACGTGCGCGCCGGCAGCCCGCCGCGATCGATCGCTTCGCCGTCAAGGCGACCGTCGTGCTGCTGTTTGCGCTCGCCAGCTGCCTGTGCTTCGTCGTGCTTTGGTTTATATTGCGGCCCTTCGCGCGCGCGCCGCTGTCAGTGACGTACATATCGCTGGCAAGTATCGGCGGCACCGTCGCCCTGGTGCTCGCCTTGCGCGGTCTCGCGCAGATGCGGCGAGTGACGCTCGGCACGAGTTATATGCGTGCCGGCGCTGCCGCTCTGCTATTCACGGTCACGGCGGCGCCGGCCGCGGTATTCATCATGAACATGCAGCAGGATCTGTCGCGCATCGCGTATGACGTGCGCGTAGTGAGCGGCAAGCGGCCCTTGGTGCTGTACCAGCCCGACGAAACGACGCTCGGTTTCATGGACTACTACGACAGCGGCCAGCACAAGCCGATCGCCGATGCGATCGAGACGCGCGCCCGCGAGAAATTGCGGCTCGAACTCGCGACGCACCCGGACGCCTGTGTGCTGCTGTCGCTCCCGGAGAGCCGCCGCCCGCGCGCTGTCGTCGCGTCGCTCGATATCGAGGATGCGAACCGGTTTGCGTCCGCACTCGGTCTGCAGGTGCTGGATACTATGGGCGTGCGCAGAGGCCGCCACTATGCATTGCTGGCTGCGCCGAAGAGTCCTCCGCGAGCGGCCAGCGCAACGTTCGGGTCCGGCACACGATTGTTTTTCTAGCAGCAGGTGGTCCAAAGAGTGATGAGAGGTCGAATCTCCGAGCCGCGCGCCTGGCTGCGCCACGCATCGACGCCCTACAGCCTGGCCGCGGCGCTCGCCCTGGCTGCCGCGCCGTGCCTTGCTCAAGACATTCCATCAGCAGCGGCTGCCCCCCAGGAGACTCACGACCAGTCCCGTCACGAGGTAAGCGCCGACAGCGCGCCGCTGCCCAGTGCTCAGGAACTCGAAGCGCAGGGTCTCGTCATCGGCGACATCACGATCGACAATCAGGACATCTTCGATCTGACCGATCCGAAGGAGAACAAGGCGCTTTTTCGGCTCGCAAACCGCCTGCACTACGAAACACGAGTCGAGGTCATCCGCGATCAACTCCTCTTTCGCCCTGGGGACAAGTTTTCCGCACGCCTGCTGGATGAATCGGAGCGGCTGCTGCGCACCGCGCGCTATCTCTACGATGCGCGCGTGTGGCCGGTGGCCGTGCACGACGGCAAGGTCGATATCGCGGTCAAAACGCGCGACGTCTGGACGCTCAATCCCGGCATCTCCTTCGGCCGCCGTGGCGGCCAGAACACGAGTGGCATTGAGCTTGAGGAGTTGAACCTCCTCGGTACCGGCATTGAGCTTTCCGTCGCCCACAAGTCGGGGATTGACCGCGACGAAAACCGCTTTGATTTCAAGGACCGTAATGTCCGCGGCAGCTGGTGGACGGTCGCCGCGGACTACTCGATCAACAGCGACGGCGGTGTGAAGGCCCTGCAGATCGAGCGGCCCTTCTTTGCGCTCGACTCGCGCTGGGCCACCGGTGTCATCGTGGTCGACAATGACCGCGTCGATTCGCTCTATGATCTCGGTGGGATAATCGATCAATTCCGCGAGCATCAGCGGTTCGCCGAGGTCTACGGCGGTTGGTCGCGGGGTTTGCAGAATGGCTGGGTGCGCCGCTGGAGCGTGGGCGCTACCTACGATGAGCGCCAGTTCGACGTCAGCCCCCTGTGGACGGGCACGAGTGTCGTGCCGCCGGACCGAAAGTATGTGTACCCGTGGGTGCAATTCGATCTCATTCAGGACAACTACCTCAAGCTCAGGAACCGCGACCAGCTGGAGCGTACCGAGGATTTCTATCTCGGAGCGCGCGCCTCCTTCAGGCTCGGATGGGCTGCCGCCGCGTTCGGCTCGCAGCAGCCGGCGCTCCTTTTCGCGGGCAGCTTCGGTCACGGCGCTGCTCCGTCCGAGCATGCGACTCTGGTGTCGAATCTCAGCCTCGCCGGGCGTGTCGAGAGCGGCGCTCTGAAGAATTCCGCCGTTGGTGGCGACGTTCGCTACTACGTACAGCACTCCAAGCATATGCTCTTCTTCACGACGCTCGAGGCCGCCTATGGCCGCAATCTCGATCTCGACAATCAATTGCTGCTCGGCGGAGATAACGGACTGCGCGGCTATCCCTTGCGCTACCAGGGCGGCAATGCGCGGGCGCTGTTGACAGTCGAAGAGCGCTACTTCAGCGACTGGTATCCGTTTCGGCTGTTTCGCGTAGGCGCAGCGGCTTTTATCGACGTCGGCCGCACGTGGGGCAACGCACCGCTCAACTCTCCCAGTCTCGGGCTGCTGAAAGATGTCGGCTTGGGTTTGCGTTTCGGCAACAGCCGCTCCGGCCTTGGCAACGTCATTCACGTCGATGTGGCCTTCCCGCTCGACGGCGATCCATCGATCAAGAACGTGCAATTCCTGATCGAGACCAAACAGAGTTTCTAGCCAAGGCGCGTGGGTCGCGCGTCCGGAGCCTCAAGCTACGCTGGCGGCGCTGACGGAACGTTGCGCAGCACACCATCCACCAGCTCGCATTGACGGTCCATGCGCGCGGCGAGCGCACGATCGTGAGTCACGATCACGAGACTGGTGCCGAGCGAGCGGTTCAACTCGAGCATGAGCGCAAACACCTGCGCGGCATTGTGGCCGTCGAGATTGCCGGTCGGCTCGTCCGCCAGTACCAGCGCGGGACGCGTCACCAGTGCACGCGCCACCGCCGCGCGCTGTCTTTCGCCGCCCGAGAGCTGATACGGCCGATGAGTGAGGCGCGCACCGAGACCCACGCGCTCGAGCAGCTCGCGCGCGGCGCGCTCCGCGTCCGCCACCGGCTCGCGCCGCACGAGGAGCGGCATGGCCACGTTCTCGAGCGCCGAAAACTCGGGCAGCAGATGATGAAATTGATAGACGAAGCCGACGCTGCGGTTACGCAAGCGCCCGCGTTCGGCATCGCTCAGCTCATGCATCGGCGTACCGAGGATGGCGACGGATCCGGCCGTCGGCAGATCAAGTCCGCCGAGAAGCTGCAGCAGCGTCGTCTTGCCCGAGCCGGAAGCGCCGACAATCGCGACGCATTCGCCGCGCCGGACTTCGAAATCGACGCCGCCGAGCACTTCGAGCAGCACATCGCCCTGGCGAAACTCCTTGCGCAATCCGCGGCAGCTCAGCACGAGCTCAGTGCCGCTATTCATGGCCTGTTACTCATGACGAAGGGCCTCCGCCGGCGGATTGCGGGCCGCACGCCACGCGGGATAGAGCGTTGCCAGGCAACAAAGACCGAAGGCCACCAGCGCTACTTGCAGCAGGTCGCGCCAATCGACGCGGGCCGGGAGATCGTCGATGAAATACACCCGCGCGTCGATGAGCGTCGTACCGAGCAGGCGCTCGAGTCCGTGCACCAGCGATTCGGTATTGATGGCGATGAGCACACCTACGCCGATGCCAAGCAAGGTGCCGATCACGCCGATGGCGGCGCCTTGCAGGATGAATACCCGCATGACGCTGCCCGGCGTCGTGCCAAGAGTGCGGAGGATCGCGACGTCGCCCTGCTTCTCACGCACGACCATGACGAGCGTCG